>JANQGB010001416.1 GCA_028277545.1 Phycisphaerae bacterium
GCCAGGCACCTGGAGGCCGATCCGCGCGTCAAGTGGGTGCGCTACCCCGGCCTGGAGAGCCATCCACAGTACGAGCTGGCTCGCAAGCAGATGTCCGCCCCGGGCGCGATGATCAGCTTCGAGCTCAAGGGGGGGCTGCAGGCCGGTCGTCAGATGATGAATGGTGTAGAGCTGTGCGGCCTGGCCGTGAGCCTGGGCGGGGTCGAATCACTGATCCAGCACCCGGCCAGCATGACACACGCCTCGATGGGAGCGGAAGCCCGTCGCCGGGCTGGTATCACCGACGGACTGGTGCGCCTGTCGGTCGGTGTCGAAGGCCTGGACGACATTATTGCGGACCTGGTCCGGGCCATGGATCAGATCGGTGGTGTTGGCCGGCCCAAGAAGGCGACCGCCGAGCTGTGTTGATGGCCGATCCCGTCGGGATGCCGTAATCGGCGGCGCCAGCCTCTGTGCGTCTACAGATGCGCGATGTACTCCTCCACCGTGCCGGGGAGTCTGTACAACAGGTCGAGGAAGTCGTCCCGTTCGGCCAGACCCAGATCACGAACCGGGCGAGAGTCAAACAGAGAGTAGTCTCCCCACGGCGCATAGCAGCCCAAGGCCAGGATCATGTCGGTCAGGTGCAGGTGGAGCCGTTCTATTCGCAGGGCGTCGTCGGCGGCCGGATAGAGGTGATGCCCGGCGATGAGGGCGCTGAGTTTGGGCGGAAGTTTCCAGGCCTCGGCGATCAGCTCTCCGAACTCCTGGTGACACTCGTGGCATAGATACTCGAACAACTCGATGTCCACGACGTTGCGCGTCGCCTTCTCGTGTGCCTGGACCAGGCGCAGCACCATCACGTTGCCGATGTCGTGCAGCAGGCCCAGGACGAACGCATCCTCGATATCGAGCCCGGTGAGGCCGGCGAGCTCGCGCATTACCGCCGCTCCGGCCAGTGACCTGCTCCACAGGATGGCGGTCAGGCCGCGGTCGCTTCCTTGACCGTGGAATATGGCCGCCCTCAGCGACTGGTGCATCATGAGCGTCCGTATGGCCTGCTGTCCCAGGCGGGCCACGGCCGGCTCCAGGGCGGAGATTCTCTCCAGTCCGCGATACATGGGCGAGTTGCAGGTCCGCAGAACGGCGGCGGCCACGACCTGGTCCTCCGCAATTTCGCGACCGAGCTGGTCGGCATCGCACGCAGGATTGCGAAGGCTCTGCATCACCTTCTGGGGCACGTGCGGCAGAGCAGGGATGTCAAGGTCGTGACCATCGAAGTGTGAGAACAACAGGCTCTCGAGAGCCAGCTCATCTGCGGACAGATGGGGACGGCTCGGCTCGATCAGTTCGATCTCAGTCGCTCCTTCCGGCGCCCACCATACATCCTCCTGGTCGGGCTCCGGCACGTCGGGCAGGGCTGCCGGGGGAGCTGGCGCTTCGAGCGTCGCCACCGCGCCGCCGTCCTCCTCTGACGGCGCCTCCGGCGGCGTGCCGACACCCAGTCCATCCTCCGTCGAGCCCAACAGCCGGCCAACTATTCGATGCCACCAGCCCACGTGTAACCTCCCTGCCGACCGAAACCTGACGCGACTTCGCCTGTAGCCATCTTGGTTACCAGTTCATCGACTGCCGGGCAGCAACAGTTGTGGTTGGCGGGGGCTGCGGCGTTGGTTTGTCGGCCGGCACGGCAAGGTCCGATAGTCTGCCGCCTGTCGCAGGGCGGGGAACGCCAGGCCGGCCACCAGCAGCTCACAAGTTGTGATCTCGTGCGATCTCGGGCGCCCGTTGAGCGGCGTGTTCCTGCCCGGGTGACTGCTCAGTCCTGTTTAAGCAGCTCGAAGAACTTGCCGGTTGCCGAGCAGAGTTCGGCGATGTTGAAACCGACCAGTTGAGACAGGCGGGCGATCTCGTTCTGCTGCTCGTAGAGATCTTCGCGCCGTGTCAGCAGATCGTCTATGTTCAACTCGGTGGCCAGATAATCCTCCAGGCCGGAAGCGTAGTCCTCTTCGTACCGGGACAGGTTGTCCGTCAACTCGTCGCGGCTCATACCAAGCGTCTCGATGCGGACGATCGGCTCGAGGGTCTCAGTGAAAATCCTGTCCTCGCGGGCGACAATGGCCTGGTTGAACCGGGCGATGTTGGCCCGGGCCTGGCGGGTGAGACTCTCGGTGACTCGCTGGTCTACGGCGCTGACATCGAACCCGGCCGAGATCGACCAGTCAGACACGCCTTCGCTCTCGCCGCGACCCTCCAGGTCAGACTCGCCGGCCACGAACAGGGCGACGTCCCACTTACCGCGGCGGGCCAGATCGAGCTGGACCTCCGCGTTGCGCATGGCGTTCTTTAGTGTGGCGATCTCTGGATCGGTGGCCAGGCTGGCCTGCAGCAACTCCTGATGAGTGGCTCCCTCGAAGGGGTTGAACGGTTCGACCAGGATCTCCACCGAGGAGTTGAAGGGGATGCCGCAGACCGCCCGCAACCGGGCCAACTGAATTTTGTGCCAGCCGGTCTGGTTGCGTACCGAGGCGCTCACCCGGATGAGTTCAGCCGCCACGCGCTCCTCATCTGAGGTCATGTCGCGCGCGTCGACCGTCTGGATCCTGCCGGCCAACTTGTCCAGGTCCGACTGCCAGCGTTCGAGGTTGGCCAGTTGCCTGCGCAGGAAGACCACCTCGTGGTATTTGAACAGCGCCCGTTCGAGCCGGGAACGGGCCTGTTGGATGTAGGCCAACTGGGCGTCGTTGAGTTCGTTCTGCCGGAAAATGTCCTCGCTGGTCCGCTCGAGCTTCTCGCGCGAACCCCACAGCGGGTAGCGAAGTTTGGCGGCCACATATGGTTGGTCACCGATGGCCTGATCGGTTGCCTCGGAGCGGAAGCCCAGCCCGACTTCCATTTCGGTGGTGTCGAAGAAGTCCTTTTCGGCTGACAGGAAAACGGTGTGGTCTCGATCACGGGTCACCGACTCGTTCGCGCGGTCCTCCGCGAAGCTGTTAGCCACCGTGATCCGCGGGGTGAAGGAATCTCGCGAGACGTAGAAGAAGTCGTACCGCGCCTCTTCAGACTTGAAGCGCTCGTAACTCGACTTGATGTCGGGCTGTAGATCGAACGCCAGCGAGATGACCGACAGCGGGCTCAACTCGTAGGTGTCGCCGTGGTTCTCATCCGTGAGCCGCTCGGCTGCGGGCAGCGTCTCGGACTTCCTGGGCTTGGGCAGGGTGACCTCCCGGGCCAGCCGATCGGACGGCAGCGGACCCACACATCCGTTCAACATCATCCCCGCGAGGCAACAGAGCAGGGTTGGAAACTGGAAGGCGTTCCTGTCAGTCGTCATTGGTGCGTGCGATTGTCGGTAGCGCGGATGGACCACTGCGGCGCGCAACTCTACGGGATGCAGCTACCGCGGTCAACCGGACCTGGATTGCGCGCCCGGGGTGTTTACCTGGCACCTGCCGCACGCAGGGCTTCCACGGTTTGCGACCAGCCGTTCTCCCGGGCGTAGTACAGCGCGGTGTGTCCGGCGTGGTCAGAGGCATTCACGTCGGCGCCGGCATCGAGGAGCAACCGGGCAACGGCGGCTACCGCCGGATCCACGTCGCGATCACCGTGCCTGGCAGTTACCAGCGTTATCAGTGGCGTGGCGCCAGTCTTGTTGCGAGCGCCTGTTTCGGCCGCGTGGGCCAGCAGGAGTTCGATCGCGTTCTCGCGAAACCGCATGGCGGCGCAGTGCAGCGGGGTGTTGCCGGCGGTGTCTGGTGAGTCGATGCCTGCCCGGCTCTCGAGCAACCGCACCATGACACCCTTGTGATTCCCGGCAGCCGCCCAATGCAGAGGCGTACGCCCGCGGGCGTCGGCGGCCTGCACATCTGATTCAGCGGCCAGCAGCAGATCGGTCATGCGCTGGCGCCCTTTGACGGCCGCGATGTGCAGCGGGGTCATGGCTTCCTCGTCAACAGCGGCAACATCAGCACCGCGTGCCAGCAGAGCGGTGGTGATAGCGACCCGCCGCTCGGCGGAGGGCTTGTCATTGAGCCCGGTCAGACCGGCCAGGTGCAGTGGGGTACGTTGCCGGGCGTCCTTGAGCGAGGGCTTGGCATCGAAGGCCAGCAGGGCCTCTACCGCCGCAGAGTTTAACGTGCTGGCCGCTACATGCAGCGGGGTCTGCCCGTCGCCACTTGCGGCGTCGATCTTCGCGCCGCCGGCCAGCAGCACTTCGATCATCGCTGCCGGAGCGCGCCCCAGGGCAGCGGCGTGGAGTGGCGTCCGCCGCGACTTATCCCGCGAGGTGGCCAGATCAGGATCGCCCTGCAACAGACTTTTGACCTTGCCAATGTGACCCGCCTGGGCGGCCTTGTGGATATCGCCCGGGCCATTCGCCAGGACCGTGGGACTCGCCCCCGCTACCACGATCAGCAGGGCCGCTACGCTTGAGAAGAGTCTTGCTTTGTTCATAGTCGCTCTCACCATCATCGAACGTGGCTCAACGCTGCGTGTTGCAGGTGCCCACGGTTGTGCGTCTGCTGCCTTCCGTGCTCCGTCCCGCTATGGTCCAGTGAACAGTCCTGTCAGGGTGGCGAAGTCATCCAGGTCGATAGTACCGTCGGACACGAACTCAAACGCATCGCCACAAGAGGCCGTCGCCGCCTGCCCGAAGCACTCCTGGAAAGCACCGAAGTCGTCCAGGTCCACATCTCCGTCCTGGTCAAAGTCGCCGTCCGCCGTGAGGGGAACCACCGAGAACAGCCCGTCGCTCTCGTCCCACAGGCCGTAGTCGCTGCCGTAAACTGCCCGGACGCGGACCATGTAGTCCTCGCCGGCTGCCGGCGGTGCCCACTGTACGGAGGTTGCGCCGACTTCGGTCAAGGCGATTACATCGGTCCAGACTGTCCCGTCTTCAGTTATCTCAAGGTCGTCGATCCAGACGCAATCGCTGCCGTGACTCTGCGAAACGTCCTTGGTGTACTCCCATTTGAGCTCGTAGGTTCCGGGAGGCAGCGTCTCGACGTACTGCGTCCACGGCACGGTGCCAGAGAGGTGCAGTCGACGATCCCCGTTGACGTAGAAGTTGAACCAGTCGTAGTTGATCTCAGAGCTGACGCTGTACCAGAAGGACAGCTCGCCGCCGCTCACGGTTCGGGTCATCCAGGTCTCGCCGTAGTGCGTGATGGCTCCGGAGCGAGCCGACCGGGAACCGGTGTGGGCCGCTGCCGTGGTGGTCTGCCAGTGGCGGTCCCCTCCGGTGACATAGTCTGGCCCCAGTGCGGTGCGTTCGAAGTCATCGCTAGAGCTCTGGCTGGCCCCGGCGTTGTCGGTGTACTGCACGTGGAAAGCGGCTTCGGGGCTGCCGGTCCAGTTGACGGTTACGGGGGCTCCGGCCGGCAGACTCTCACCGCCGTTGGGGTACAGCACCTGGGCCGGCGGTCCCAGGGATACATCCACGCGGGCAGCATCACCAGGGCCGACAGTGACGCCGGTCACAGTTACCGAATCGTATCCCTCGGCTTCGAACTTCAGGTCGTAAGTTCCCGGCAGAGCCATGCGGTGGTAGTCACCCACGTCCGGGTCGGTACGAATCTCGTGGTCTCGCCCGATGATCGTGACGGTGGCCAGTAGCGGATCGCCGGTCGCGGCGTCCGTAACCAGGCCGCGAACTCCGATGAGGCAGGTTTCGAGGTAAGCCAGCATCGCTTCCCAGATTCCCAACTACTGGGACGACAACCGTGAGTCGATGCTGGCTTA
>JANQGB010000739.1 GCA_028277545.1 Phycisphaerae bacterium
AAGAAAGACCGAAGCCCGGGCGGCGATCCGGTGGCGTCGCGACAGGAAGACCGCGGCCAGCAGGCCGGGCAGGATGGCCCATACCGGAATCAGGTAGCGGACGGTGTTGAAGTCGAACGAGCATCCTCCGAGCAGATACAGCGCCACCAATCCCAGGAGTGCCAGCGTGAGGAACACTACCGGAGGGTGCGGGGCGGACTGGAGACGAAGCGCCCGGGCGATGTCGCGGCCGTGATTGCGCAGCAGCGTGAATCCGGCCGCCAACGTGGCCGCCAGCACGACCCAGTTCAGACCAGCCAGCATCGTCGACGCAGCGCCTCCCAGTGCCGGGACGTCGTAGAACCGTCCGGTGCAGACCAAGTCCATGAACGGCTTGACGTCGGCACCGAACAGTAGCGGCAGGCCGTGGAACAGGTAGGAGACGGTCTCGCCCAGGGTCCACAGCGGGCGCATTCCCAGTGGCACTGAGTCCTCCAGAGGTAGTCCTGCCGTTATGCGCTGCAAGACGTACAGCACTGCCGGTGCCAGACCGACTACTGTGCCCAGCACGAAGGGAGCCGCCGCGGGTATGCGGGAGCGCAGCATGCTGAACAACGTCGTCCGGCGCGCCAGGTAGACCAGGACCGCTATCGCGACACAACCCACCAGCGCCGCGGCGTAAGATCGCGGCAGCAAGTTGAACAGAATGTAGCGCTGGATGCCGGTTTCGCTCACCCAGACGGACGACAGGCTGGTCAGCCCCACCACTAGCAGGGCGGCGACCAACGGCAGACCAAGCGGTAGTCCACACGTTGCCCGGTCCACTCGGTTCAACCACCTCTGACTCGCTGCGCGACGGCGCCCGACAGCCAGAGGTCCACCGAGCAAAGCGTGGACCGCGATCGGCGCCACGAACACGCTGATGGTGGGGTTGATCCACATGCCCGAGCCAATCAACAAGCCCAGCGCAGCGGACCGCCAGGCCCGGAAACTCGTGGGGGCGGGCGGCACAAACCACTCGGAGTAGGCCCACCACAGGGCGCTGCCCCACAGCAGGACTTCGACGTAGCCGCCGCGGGCGGAGATGCTCCACTGTACGAACATCGGCGCCGCTGCCAGCAGGGTGACGGCGCCGATCAACCCGCCGGACCTGCCGAACCACCGTGTCAGCATCAGGTACTGAAGACCAGCGAACATCGCGAAGAACAAGGCCGGGCCGAGTCGAAGCGTCAGCAGCGGGTCGTCCAGCAGCAGGCGCAGCCCGGCGATGGCGTAGGCTTCCAGCGCCCCCATGTAACGCTGGCCATAGAAGTAGATGGGCAAGCGTGTGCCTTCGGCGATGTCCTGGGCCATCAACCCGACGATGGCTTCGTCCGAATGCAGCAGCGTCTCTCCGCGGGCGATGAAAGGCCACCGAACCAGGAGAGCAACCGCAGCGATCACTACTGCCAGCAGGAGGTCCGTTTTGCACAGCCGATAACGCCGCCAGCCAGTCACCGGGCGCGGTGCCAGGTCCTCCCAGCGAAGCCCGAGCACGGTAGAGTGGCCGCAGGCGCTCGTCGGCTGCGCGGTGGCTGGGGACGACGGGTCTTGGACAGTATCAGCGCTCACCGACAACTCCCGGCTCAGGTGCTGGTTGGACACGACACGCCCGCTGTGATGTATGCGTATCGGAGTCCTTCTGGCCGGTCGCCAGTAATGATGCGCAGCAACCAAGCGCCCAACGAAGAAGCCCCGGCTGATGACAACCGGGGCCTCTGCAGAGCGTGTACGTGCTGTGTTACCGGACCGGGCTAGCCGTCCGGGAATGTGTAACTAGAGCGAGCGACCTACTCCTCGGCGGCAGCTTCGAGCACACCGGCGAACTTTTCGTAGAGTTCGGGGTTGCGCTTCTCGAGTTCATCCACGCTGTCGTAGTTGAGGATCACTTCCGAATCGTCTTTGCGCAGCTTGATCTCGATTCGTCCCTCTGAGTCGACGTTGAAGTTGTGCGTCACCTCATCACGAGCGTGCCAGGCGAAGGCGCTGGCACCGGGGAACGGCGTCTGCAGTTTCGTCAAGCCTCCCCAGCCGCCTCCGTGCCCTTTCATGGCTTCCTCGAAGGCCTTGCGGGCGTGTTCGACGGTGTCCTCGACGTGCAGGTGAATGTCGCCGCCCACGTCGGCCCAGTCGCCCAGGTTCAGCTTGTACATCTTCATGGCGTCCCCGTGCGTACCGATCAGGCAGTCGACGTGCGGCTTCTCGATATGGGAGAACAGGTCGTAGGCTTCCTCGTCCCCAGCCTTGAGTTCCTCTTCGCTGGTGTAGATCTTCTCCTCGGTGGTCTCGTCACCGTCCTCATCCACGGTGATGCGTCGCACGATAATCTCACCGCCGTCCTGACGCTCGATCTCGAGCATATCACGGTCGGTTCCCACCCGCACAGTCACATGCGAGGTCTCGTCATCGTCCTCGGCGCTAATCATGATCTTGGTTTGGATGCCGGCTATATCCGGGATCAGTTCCTTGATCGCTTCGGGAAGGTTCTCGAGTTCGGCGAGGTCTCCCAGTTCCTCGATCACGACTTCACCGTCCTCACCAAGCTTGATGACCTTGCCAGTAGCGCTGAACTGGTCGCTGATCGAGGGCATGAAGAGGTGCTTGTACTGCCAGCCGAACTCACCGTCAGTGGGGCGGGATCCCAAGGTGACGTTGACGACCATCTCCTTGCCGGTGCGAATCACGGCCAGCGGCACCGTCGTGCCCGAGCCCGCCCCGCGGATTCTCTTAGCCAGCTCGTCGACGGAGTTGCCGAAGCTCTCGCCGTTGAGAGTGAGGATAATATCGTGCTGCTGCAGCCCGGCTCCTTCGGCAGGGCTGTCCTTCACCACGTTGGCGATCACGACTCCTTCATCGCCGAGCCCGAGTTGAGCTGCCAGACCTGGATTCACTTCGCCGAGGGACACGCCCAGCCAGCCGTGGGAGGGATCGACCTCGGCTTCGTACACACCGGTCAGCAACGCGCTAGCGTCGCCGAACCACACGTTTTCGCCCTCAGCGGTCGGCGCCGCCGCGGTCTTGACGCAGATGACCTTCGGCTCCTCGTTGCCGTCCGCGTCCGCGACGACCGCCTTCATCATCACCACTCCCTGGGCGTGTTCGCCGTCGCCAGCGACGAGGGTGCGCAGGCCCTCGCCTTCGCCATCCTCTCCGCTACGCAGCATGACCACCTGCTTC
>JANQGB010000767.1 GCA_028277545.1 Phycisphaerae bacterium
GGTAGACGTGGTCGCCCATGGTCATCAGGTGCACACCATTGGCGATCAGCTTGTCGTAGAGCTTCTGCGTCAGTCCGCTGCCGGCGGCCACGTTCTCGACGTTGACGATGTTGCAGTGGATGCCGTGCTCGGCGGACAGAGCGGTCAGGCCCCGGGCCAGCACCCGCCGGCCGGGTGATCCAACCACATCGCCCACACACAGAAGCTTGAGCAGCATGCTCCAGTCCTGTCCCCCGCTCGGCTGCGGGCCTGCTCTAGTGTAGTGCCTCAACACCACTACGATCGTAACGAGCCGCGAACTTCAGTTCGCCCGGACGCCGAACGTCGACGACGCCGCATTCACGCGCCGACCACAGACGCCGGAAACTCTGAGGCACCACACTAGCGGGCGTACTCGACAGCCCGCATCTCGCGCAGCACGGTGACCTTCACCTCGCCCGGGTAGGTCATCTCCTGCTCGATGCTCTTGGCGATGTCACGGGCTATTTTGGCCGACGTACCATCGTCCACCCGATCCGAATCAACTATGACGCGGATCTCGCGGCCAGCCTGAATGGCATAAGCCTGCTTGACGCCGTTCTGCCCCGTGGCAATTCCTTCAAGTTGTTCCAGGCGCTGTATGTAGCGTTCCAGGGACTCGCGCCTGCCTCCGGGACGCGAGGCGCTGATGGCGTCGGCCGCGGCTACCAGTGGCGTGTAGGGGCTGATCGCGTCGATGTCGCCGTGGTGGCCAGCAATGGCATTGAGGACTTCGGGGCGCTCGTTCAACCGACGACAGATGTCGGCCCCGATCTTGGGGTGGCCGCCCTCGACCTCGTGGTCCACCGCCTTGCCGATGTCGTGCAGCAGGCCACACCGCCGGGCCAGCCGGCCGTCCAGCCCCAGCTCGTCAGCCATGATCTGGCAGAGGAAGGCCACCTCGATGCTGTGCTGCAGCACGTTCTGGCCATAACTGGTGCGGTACTTCAGCCGCCCCAGCAGGTCCAGTTGCCGGCGGTGCAGACCGCTTACGTTGGCCTCGATGGTCGCCTTCTTGCCGATATCGATGAGCTCTTTCTCAAGCTCCTTGCGGGTGGTGTCGACCAGTTCCTCGATCCGACCCGGGTGGATGCGGCCGTCCTGGATCAGGCGCTCGAGCGACAGGCGGGCGATCTCGCGCCGGATCGGGTCAAACGCGCTGACCACCACCACGCCGGGCGTATCGTCCACGATAACGTCCACACCGGTGGCCTTCTCAAAGGCCCGAATATTGCGTCCCTCCCGGCCGATCACCCGGCCCTTCATGTCGTCGGAGGGGATGTCCACCGTCGAGACCGTGCTGTCGCAGGTATGCTCCGCCGCGTAGCGCTGGATCGCCGTGAGGGTGATCTCGCGCACCTTCTGGGCAGCCACGTCCTTGGCCTCGGTGAGCGTCTTGTCAATCAGGGCGGCCGCCTCACCCTCGAGTTCCAGCTCCAGCTCGGACAGCAGCTCACGTTTGGCCTGCTCGGCCGTCAGGTTGGAGATTTCCAGTAATCGGCGACGCTGCTCGTCGAGCCGCTCGGTCACCTCCTGCCGCTCACGCTCGAGGACCTTCTCTTCCTCGTTCAGGCGCTGGCCTCTCTGGTCGAGAGAGCGCTCCTTGGTGGCCAGGGTGTCCAGCTTGCCGTCAACCGAATCCTCACGCTTGGCCAGTCTCTTCTCCAGGTCCTTCAGTTCCGCTCTGGTCTCCGCTGTCTCTTCGTGAAACTTCTCCTGCCACTTGCCGTATTCAGCCTTCGCCTCAAGCTCCGCGGTCTTGCTGACTTGCTCCGCGTTCCTTCGGGCCTCGTCGATCAACCGGTCGGCTTCGACCTGGCGCTGCGTCTGCTGCACGCGGGCGCGAAACTGCTGCACACCCACAGCAACGGCAGCCCCGACGATAGCCGCCAGGAGGTAGAAAAGGATTTCCATGACGTTGCGTTCCCATCATTGTTTATGTCCACCGCTGACGTCCGGCAGCACCCGAACCGAGGCTACTCCGAAACCACCAGGGCGGATTCGTTACCGCCGAGGCGCCCCGTCAGCGAACTTCTACGTCTGTGTTCCTGTGGCGTGTGATCGGTTCCGTAACGCCAGGCACTTGTGCGGGCCTCGGAGGTTGACCCCGTACCCGGAAGAACCGATCTCCAAGAGGAATGCGCGCTCAGACCTGCCGACGGACCGTGGGCCCGCAGGGCACGTCGTTACCGATAGCGTTCGTCTCCGTCATCGACCAGCCGCTCCATGGCAAGGCTGACCTAAACAGGGTACGATGGAGTCTTGGAGGATATCTCTCCACCGGAAGCCGTCCGAGGCGCCCATATCATCCCAGCGCGGGCGTCGTCAGTTGGCAACCGGGTGGCGAGAGGTTTAACCGGTGGTCCCGCATGCTAGCGAGGAGCCTACGCCGTTGCCTTCTCCTTTTGAGCCTTACCTCGCAGTGCCAGTGCACCGCAAAGCACGGATCCATCATGGGCGTCTTCCGCAGGCTTATGTACGACAATAGTTTACAGCCCGGGCAGACGCATTCAGTCTACAAGTATAAGAGGCCGGCGGTCAGTGTCAAGTGATGGTTTGGGAACAATTCGGGACGCTATCCGGTTGTGCAGGCACCGGTCGATTTCGGCAGCTACCGGCCACTTGGCGCTATATTGCCGCCGTGGTCCGCCGGGGGCGATCAGGCAATGAGTTATACATGTATGAGGGCGTTTTGGGTTTCGGATCTCCTGGAGGTAGGGTTGTGACGGTGGGCAAGGTTCGGTCTCTGACAGGTCTCGCGGTGGCGGTCTGGGCGACGGTGATCATAAGCGGCAGTGTTGCTGCACGGGCGAGTGGTGAAGACAAGACACCCAACGCGCCGGTCAAGCTGGTCTCGTCAGTTTCCGCGGTAGCGCCAGGCTCGTCGTTCGACGTGGCCCTGGCGTATGAGGTTGCGGAGGACTGGCACATCTACTGGAAGAACCCCGGCGACAGCGGAGCGCCGCCCCGCATCAAGTGGGAGCTTCCGCCAGGTTTTTCGGTGGGTGAGTTCCGGTTTCCTGCCCCCCACCGCCTGGAGAGCGGGCCGGCCGACTTCCGCCTGATTACCTATGTTCACGAGGGTGAACCTGCCCTGTTGGCCACCGTTACCGCGCCGGCTGACCTGACGCCGGGCGAGCAGTTCACCATCGGCGGTCAAGTGACCACGCTGGTTTGTCGGAAACAGTGCATCATGGAGCGAGCGTCCGTTTCGCTCCGTCTGCCGACGGTTAAGCACGGGTCACAGGTCGAACCGGCCAACGCGGAGCTGTTTGCGACCGCCGCTCGGCAGATTCCGGCTGCGGACGGGCGCGGCAAGTTCGTGACCGTGTCTGCCGCCCCCACGGTTGAGTCCACCGAGATCGGCGGCACTTTCGAAGTGGCCGTGACCGTGGACATCAAGCCCGGCCACCACATTCAGTCAAACCGCCCCTACATTCCGGGACTGATCGCCACGCTACTCATCCCGGAGCTGACCGGGGGCGTCGATTATGGTGAGCCGGCCTACCCCAAGGCCAAGGAGAGATTCGACCGGCAACTCAACGCCAAGCTGAGCGAGTTCGCCGGAAAACCGGTGATACGCATCCCGGTGGAGATCAACGAGGAAGCGGTGGGGACTTCGCTGCGGTTGGCCGGCGTGGTGACCACCCAGGCGTGTGCCGAAAAGGGCGCCCGCTGCTATCCGCCGGAAACTGTGGCTTGGTCGACTACGGTGGCGCTGAGCGGCGCGCCGCCGGCGCCAGCTCCGGCAGAGACGACCGCTGCGACCGAGACCCCGTCGACAGGCCTGCCCGCCACAACGGAACCTGCCGAAGCGCCGGCGGCGGTGGACGGCGAGGAAGATCATTCGCTGCTGGGTATCCTGCTCCTGGCCTTTGCCGGCGGGATCATCCTGAACGTGATGCCGTGTGTCTGGCCCGTGATTTCGATCAAGGTAATGAGCTTCGTTCAGCAGGCTCATGACGACCCGCGGCGAGTCCTGCGGCTGGGGCTGCTGTTCGGACTGGGCATCCTGGTGTCCTTCTGGATACTTGGCGGCGTGGCGGTGGCGGCCAAGGTGGCCGCCGAGAGCGGCGCCGCCGACACCGGTGGTGCCACCTGGGGCACGCAGTTCGCCAACGCCAAGTTCGACATCGCCATGATTACGGTGTTGTTCGTCTTCGCCCTGAGTTTGTTCGGTGTGTTCGAGATCAACCTGCCGGGGGCGGCCAGCGGCAAGCTCAGTGCGGCCACGGCTCGCGAGGGCTACGCGGGCTCGTTCGTCAAGGGCATGCTGGCCACGGTGTTGGCGACACCTTGCACCGCACCGCTGCTGGGGCCGGCGATCGGGATTGCCTTCTCCCAGTCGTCAACCGTGATCATGCTGGCCATGACTGCCGTCGGCCTGGGCATGGGCCTGCCCTACGTCGTCCTGGCTGCCCGACCGGCCTGGCTGAAGTTCCTCCCCAAGCCGGGACCGTGGATGGAGACCTTCAAACAGTTCACCGGCTTTTTGATGATGGGCGTTGTGGTCTGGCTGTTCTTCGTGCTGGCTAGGGTGATGGGTGGCGCTGGCGTGGTGGCCACCATCTCGTTCGTGACCGCCCTGGGACTGGCCTGCTGGGTCTACGGCAAGATCAACCTGACCTGGAGTGCGAATGCCCGGGCGCTGGGAGTGGTGTCCACGCTGGTGATTGCCGTGGGTGGCGGCTGGCTCTCCTACGGACCGCTTTATACGCCTTCGGCTGATGCGGCCCCAATGATCGTCTCGGCTGACGGCCTGCCGCCGCTGCCAGAGGCGGTCGATTGGGACGGCCAGACACCCTGGATTCCTCACCGCCCGGAGTTGGCCCAACGGCTGGCTGAAGCGGGTCACACGGTTCTTGTCAACTACACCGCTGTCTGGTGTACCAAGTGTATCATCGAGAAGAAGACGGTCCTGGAGACCGACGCGGTGCGCGAGAAGATGCAAGCTCTGGGAGTGGTTCCCCTGCAGGCCGATTTCTCGAGCCGGCCGGCATGGATCACCAAGGAGATCAAGAACTACGGGCGTGCCGGCGTGCCGCTGAACGTGATCCTGCCGGCAGGCAGGCCTGACCAGCCCGTGGTGCTGCCCGAGGTTATCACCCGGCCGATGGTGCTGGACAACCTCGAACAGGCCGGCCCGTCGAAGCCCAGCCCCGGCACCGAGCTGGCGGACGGCCGGTAATCGTCGAGGGGTTGACCAGGCGGAGGGGCTGTCGCGGCGCACCGCTCGCTTGACTCCGCTGCCGGGAGCGCACAGTATCGCGCCCCACATGACGGTAGAGAACCACGGCTACGACATTCTGCTGGCCGAGCCGCTCGATGACTCGGCCGCGGAGCGCTTGGCAGGCGCCGGCCGCCTGCGGTTTGCGTCTGCACACGACGAGGAGACTCTGGTCCGGGAGATAGGCCAGGCCGATGCTCTTCTGGTGCGCACCTACGCCGACGTAACCGCAGAGGTCATCGAGGCCGCCCCGCGGCTGAAGGTGATCGGGCGGGCAGGCGTGGGGCTGGAGAACGTGGACCTGGCCGCCGCCCGGCGACGCGGCGTAGTGGTCGTTCACACACCGGCCGCAGCCAGCGATTCGGTTGCGGAGTTGACCGTGGGCCTGATGCTGGCCCTCGAACGACACCTGGTGCGCAGCTCGCTCATGCTGCACGAGAACCGCTTCGGCGAGG
Source organism: Phycisphaerae bacterium (assembly GCA_028277545.1). Classification (GTDB taxonomy): domain Bacteria; phylum Planctomycetota; class Phycisphaerae; order UBA1845; family UBA1845; genus JANQGB01. The sequence goes on from JANQGB010000767.1 coordinate 5,701, forward strand.
CCCGCCGAACGCTGATAGGGCGCGAGCT
>JANQGB010000800.1 GCA_028277545.1 Phycisphaerae bacterium
AGGTCGTTGGCAGGCTTTCCATCACGGATACCGGCGTCAGCGCCCGCCTGACCGCATCCTCCGTAAGCAGTCTGCGCGTGCCTGCCACGCCGCCATCCATCCACAGCGCCAGGAATCGCGCGTAATCCCTGGCGGTGCTGTACCAGGATGTGCCAGATCCTTTCACGAACGGAGCCAGCGGACCGTCCGATGGCTTCCAGTATCTCCGCCACGGCGCCCGCGAGCCGGTGTGGTTGCTGCTGATGCGCCCCCGCCGCGGGTCCTGGTTGTCGGTCATCGCGAAGCTGTCCGCCATGCCGGTGGGCTTGAAGATCCGCTCCTCGACGAGTTCCTTGAGCGACTGACCGGAGACCTCCTCGAGAACTGCGCCGAGTATATCCACTCCTGGGTCGCTGTAAGTGAATCCCTGCCCCGGGGCGAACTGATCCGGCCCCAGTTTTCCCCAATAGTCGGCCAGGCCGCGAAGCGTCCCGTATTTCGTCAGCGGGCCCGGTGGAGACGCTTGCGGAAACCCACCACGGTGGGTCAACAGGTGCTCAAGGGTGATCTCCCTGGACTTCTCGTTGTCGAGTGAGGGCAGGAACCTGGCCACCCGGTCATCGAGGGCCAGCTTGCCTTCATCAATTAGCACCTGGGTCGCGGCTCCGATGATCGGCTTGGCCATCGAGCGAATGTTGAAGATAGTGTTGAGCTCCATTGGTATCCTGTCGGGCAGATCCTTCCAGCCCACGACCTCGTGCCGCACGGTTCGGCGGTTCTTGATCACCAGCAGCTCCGCGCCGACGATTTGCTGTTCGTCGAAGTAGCCGCGTACTTCGCCGGCCAGCTCTTCGAGCGCCTCCGCCCGGATACCCTGGCTCTCCGGCCCAGCCGGTGGGAAGGCCAGCCCCTCGGCACGCGTCACCGGCGCCAAGGGCCAGAGAACACCGCTAAGAACCAGCGCTGCCAGCAGGCAAGCTCCAAACCTGATGCGTCCCGCCATTGGTCAATTCTCCCTGAGTCGGTAACTGCCAGTAGTCCGCCTCAGCCTATCCAATTTCCAGCAGTCGCTTGTCCGGGCACGTAGGTTTCTACAAGTTCATACGCCCGGCCCGGCGAATCGCCTGCTGTCAGAAAATGTGGTCAGGCCGGGGTGGCATGTAGCCAGCGGATCGGGAGACGTACGGTCTTTCCTTAGAGCATTTTGGAGCACCTGCGCGAAGAGCGGCCTCGCTTCATGATGTTGTTGGATAAACCGCATCAGCAACAGGAGGCCACGGTTGGCTGCTATCCCGCCCTGGAAGGCTCTGGTCAACACCTCACTCTTCAACCGTCCGAGGTGGGCCGGATGTTGGAGGGAGCAGTCACCGATCAACGCGACAATGGACTAATCCATGCTTAATCTACTGATGCCATTCTGCGCAGTACATAGCCGCGGCCGGCGAGGAGGAGGCTCACGGCTAGCTTCACGCTCTGGCGGCGTCTGTTTCTTTCGACTCGGTCGGGCTGGTGCGGACGGCTCCCGGCGTGATCTGGCAGCCGGGCGGCCCCGGAGGCTACCGTCGTGCCGATTTCAACGACGACGGGGTCACCGGGGGCCGATTCGCCGGTATCGGGCACAGGCGGCAAGACGTCGGCGCTGTGGAAAAATTTCTGAGTGACTCTACGGTGGCATCGAGGGGCGGTCGCGCAAATCCTGCGCGTCCCGCAACGGACACGACCACTCTCGCGGCGCTGTATCAGCGGCGCCAATCGACATCGGGCGGTGAACCCTCCTGGGAGGCGCAAAAACCGCCGATCGGCAGCGGCCCGCAGGGCGGAAAAGGCCGTTAAAGCCGGTTCGGCGGTTGGGTCGATGAGAGGTGGGCAACGAGCAACGACAGGTCGGATACATCGGGCACCAGTGCGGTTTCAGGCTTCGGCCCACCGCCGTCGAATAACGTGAGGGATGCAATGACCAAGCGCGAGACCATCGATCGGATAATCACCCGCAACCCGTCGGCCAGGCCCGAGTTTCTGGCCGAGTTCACGGCGGAAGACCTCGACGCCTATCTGCGGCAGTTGGAATCCGTCAAGAGAAGATCACCGCACGAAGCCCCCCGGCAGACCAGGGTGGCCTGCCCGCCTTGCGCCTAGCCGGCAGCGGGGTCATGCCCTCACCCGAACCGATTCACAGAGCGGGCCCAACTCTCCAGCCACAACCAGAACGTCCGGCACGGCACTCGCTGATTC
>JANQGB010000869.1 GCA_028277545.1 Phycisphaerae bacterium
CATGTCCCACGACGCTGTACGACCCGATCCCAACGGAGCCGCCGTTGATCTCTCAGTCGTAGTGCCGGTCTATGACGAGGTGGACAATCTGGCGCCTCTGGCTGCCGACATCGTGCGCGAAGTGGAGGCCCTCGGCCTGACCTACGAAATCATCCTGGTTAATGACGGCAGTCTGGACGGTTCTCGCGAGGTCATGGACGAGCTGGCCTCTCGTTACCCGTCCCTGCGGGTCATTCACTTCGCGGCCAACTTCGGTCAGACCGCCGCCCTGGCAGCGGGGATCGAAGCCGCCCGCGGCGCCAGCGTGGTCACTATGGACGGAGACCGGCAGAACGACCCGGCCGACATTGGCCCGCTGCTAAAGCGTCTGGCTGAGGGCTACGGCTGCGTCAGCGGGTGGCGCAGGCACCGGCAGGATAGCGCCCTACGCCGGTGGCCGTCCCGGATCGCCAACCGGATCATCAGCAAGGCAACCTCGCTACGCCTGCACGACTACGGTTGCACCATCAAGGCCTACCGCGGAGATGCCCTGGACCCCTCCCAACTCTACGGGGAGATGCACCGCTTCCTGCCCGTTTACGTGCGTTTCCGCGGCGGCAAGGTCTGCGAGATGGTGGTCAGGCACCATCCCCGCGTGGCCGGGCGCAGCAAGTACGGCATCAGCCGCACGTTCCGGGTGCTGGCCGACCTCGCCTTGGTCCGACTGCTGTTCAAATACCGCACCCGCCCCGTACACCTGTTCGCCAAGGTGGCCCAATACTTCGTCCTGACCGCCCTCTTTTTTGGGCTGGTGGCCCTGGTATCGTGGGCTTGGCTGGACGGCCCGCTGTTGGGCGGCCCCTTCCTCGCCGCAGTTGTGCTCTGTGTTGGTGCCGCCGGGGTGGTGGGCATGGGGCTCTGCTGTGAACTCGTCATGCGCAACCACTTCTACGTGCTGGGGCGGCGCCCGTGGAAAATCGACCGCCTGGTGAACTTTGAGGACGCCGGCCTGGCGCAGGCACTCGGCCACCAGGACAACGCGTCCGAGAACGTTGATCGACACGAGGTTCGCCGCTACGATTCAGTGCAGTAAAGGTGTGCTCGGTGATTGCCCGGATCTTCGCACAGTCGGGAACCTACGCCACTGATGTCAAAACGCTGTTGGCCTGGTTCGGCGTAGTCCTGGCGGCCGCGCTCATTCTGGTAGCAGTGGGCAGGTACTTACGCCGCCGAGCGCGCCCCGGAACCGAGCCGGAGGATCAACTCTGGAGCCTGCCAGCGCTTCGAGCATTGCAGGCTCAGGGCAAGCTGGCGGACGGCGAGTTCGAGGTGCTCAAGACCCGGGCCATTGTCGACGCCTCGGACCGTCAGCTCTGGACGCTGCAGGATCTGCGGGACATGAAGGCGAGCGGCGAACTGGCCGACGACGAATTTGAACTCGCCAGGGCCCGCCTGCTGGCCGCAATCAGCCCCCCGGGCGAAGACCAGGGGCCAGACCAGCCGGAAGAACCGCCTGCTGGCGACCCTGAGCAGGCCACATAATCCTGAACCGGGCGGGACAAATGTGACGATATGACCTCCGAGGGCGGGGCTTGTGCGGCCTGATGCCGCCTCACGGATCGAATAGGAGCGATAATAGCAATGGCCGGAACTCGTGGCAGCGGTGGTGGCAGCCGGCGTTCCAGTACCTGCAGTTTCTGCGGCAAGAACCAGCGCGACGTGGGGCCCATGGTTGAGGGGCCCAAGGACGTGTATATATGCAAATCCTGCGTTGAACTGTGTCACAACATTATTCGCCAGGAGACGCGCAAGGCGTCTGCCGCCCGGGCCGTGGTGGGAACGGTCCCTAAACCCAGTCAGCTCAAGGACTTCCTGGATCAGTACGTGATCGGACAGGAGC
>JANQGB010001068.1 GCA_028277545.1 Phycisphaerae bacterium
TCGGTTGCGATGTTCGCGCTCCAGGAGTCCGGCGCGATGGACCAGATGTTCGATGCCATGGGCGCCTCGGACGGCGTGCGGATGGGAATCATGATCGGCGTCTCCGTCGCCTTGCTGGTTGCCGGCGGTGCCAGCGCCGCGGGCGGTCTCGGCAAGGCTGCAGAAACCGGAGCCAAGGCCGCGCAGGCCGGATCCAAGCTGGCCCAGGTCAGCGCGAAGGTCGCGCAAATGTCCACCAACCTCTTTGCCAAGGTCGGCCTCGACGCGGCAAAAGTGGCCGCCGTGGCTCAGGCATTGGCGGGCGTGACCGAGGTGGCGGAGGGGGCGGCCACTATTGGCGCGTCCGTCACGCAGCACCAGGCCGACCAGGCGCAGGGCGAGCTGAAGAGGCTGCAGGCCGACGAGTTGCGGGCCAAGAAGAAGATGGACGACCTCATCGCGGCGCTGGAGCAGCTAATGGAGCAGGTCGAAAGCGGCTCGAAGGCCATCGTTTCCTCGATCGCGAGTGACGCGGACTCGATGCTGCGTCAGATCAAGGCCCAAGGCTGACAGCCGCCCGGGTCCACCCCGGGGTAAGGCTGTCCTTGCCTAGCCGTTCGAACAACCTCAGTCTTTGGAGCAAGACAGATGTCCGTTATCGGATCTACGGCCACAACAGAATACCGATTGGAAGGCGACAGGATACTGGACTCGGATGGCCGGCAGGTCAGCCCAGAGCTCCTGGAGGCACAACTGCGCGGGGGGGAACTCCAGCTTAGGGAAGGCGCGCTCGTTCTCCTTGGTGAGGTTTTCGAAGAGTCCATTCTGGTCAAACTGCATGCCGCCAATGACGGCAGGCCGAAGCTCGAGGTGCCGGAGGAACATGAGGCCAACGTCCACGACTTGGGAGGCAACCTTCCGGACCCAAGGAAGCTGACGGCGGATATCCAGCAGTTGCTGGCTGAGCTGCACGAGGCGATCCAGGCCGTCAAGATAGCAACTCGCGAGCGGCGGCACACCGAGCTCGAATCCGAGGTGCAGCAGCTAAAGGACGCCGCCGACAAGCTTCTGAATGCCGCAGGCTGGCGGCTGGCAGCGGGCATCGTGACTGGGGTGGCGACCGGCTTGGGCGGTGTGCTCAGCATCCGGGGGGGAATCAAGGCCACCAAGGATCTGAGTGTCGGAAGTAAAGGCGCGGAGATCGACGCCGGCACACTCAAAGCCGACGCTCCTGCTCCAAAAGTCGAGACTGACATTACCAAGCCTGGATCTGACGCGCCCGAGGTGGGCACTGCCACTCCAAGAGCTGACGCCGACGGCGCCAAAGCCGACGGCAAGCCTACCGAAGCCGACGCCAAGGCTTCGAATCCCAAGGCTGAAGTGCCGGAAGACGTTCTGCGCCGCGCGCTGCTGCAAAAAACAGAAGGTTACTCCGCAATCGCGAAGGCGGGCGGCCAGCTGCTGGGAGCCCTTCTGGAGTTCGGCGCCGCCGTCGAGGACAAGAGCGCCAAGCACACCGATGCTCAAGCAAAGCTGACGGCGGCCCAGGCCGATCAGGACCGAGAGCTGATGGAAAGCGCGCGTGAGCTGAGCGGCAGCATCAGATCGTTCCTCGATACCTACACGAGGAGCTTGAGCGAACTCGAATCCCAAGTTGCCAGAAATTAAGGCCGCTATCCTTCACCCAGGGTTGATCCAAGATGGCAATCGTCGAAGGCACGCGCGGCTCGCAGGGACCGACAAGGTCGCAGGAGGCCGACGCTGCGCCCCAGAAATCCGGAAAGGTGCTGGGACGTGTCGTCTTCCTTGTGCCGTCGGCGCAAGCCTTGCAGCAGAGCATTCAGGAAGAGATCGGCCAGGTCTTCTCGACGAAGCGGGAAAGCGAGGTGTCGCAGGAGCGCCGCCTTTCCCAGGACGGGAGCACCGCCAAGGGTCAGGTCGAGCGGATCGCGGAAATCCGCGAGGCGCAAGACGCCATGGAGAAGGTGCCCGACGTCCGGGCCCGCAGGGCGCAAGTCGAGCGCATGGCGCGGCAGGTGGAGGAGCGGGCGCGCGACGGCGGCTTCAAGGACTCCGAGGCCTTGCAGGACTTCGTGCTGCAGCAATGGAGTCGGACCCGCGAAGAGGGCGCAGAGGCGCAAGGCGGCGACTCCCCGGATGCGACGGAGCTCTACACCGTCTTGGCCCATCTGGAGACGGTCCTCGGCAGTGAGCAGGAGGAGCTTCGCAACCTGGCCAAGGACGCCGCGACCAGCTTCCTTTCCGATAACCATCGGGAGATCGGCAAGGGCCTGGCGATTTCGGAAACGGCGGCGGTCTATGTATCGGAGGCCATGGGCACGGCGCCG
>JANQGB010001131.1 GCA_028277545.1 Phycisphaerae bacterium
CTGGCGACTGGTGCGGCGCGCATGGCTTACCCGAGTCGCAGTGCACGATCTGTAACCCCGAGGTGGAAGCCAGATGGGCCGAGTTGGATCCGTCGAAGCAGCCCGTCACAGACGCAGCTTCCGCGGCGACGTCAAGATCCGGCGCAGGCGGATGTGGGGAGCAGGGTTGGTGTTGGGGGCACGACGTTCCGGAGGCCGTCTGCACGCGGTGCAACCCCACACTGATCGCCAGGTTCAAGGCCGAAGGCGACTGGTGCGGTGGGCACGGCCTGCCGGAATCACAATGCATACTCTGCAACCCGGAGGTCGAACAGCACTGGGCGGCGCTGCGGCCAAAGTCTCCCGAAGCGGAGGAGCCCGACGTCGAGGGAGAGTTTCGTCTCGAGCGGCATCCGCGCCTGCTGACCGGCCGGAATGACCCTGTCTGTCAGGTCGACACGTTGCGCATCAGGTTCGTAGACGGCAGCATCGCCCGCAAAGCCGGAATCGAGACAGCGCCGGTTGCGCCCCGGCCCATGTCGGCGACCGTCGAGGCGCCGGCCGAAGTGGAGTTCGACGCCACCCGCGTCACGCGGGTCACGCCGCGCCTGCCGGGCATCGTTCGGGACGCGCGAGTGCACGTGGGTGCCACCGTCGCGGCCGGTGAGGTGCTGGCGGTCCTGGAGAGTCCGTTGCTGGGCGAGGCCAAGAGCCGGTACATCGAGCGTCGCGAGGACTACCTCTTGGCCGAGGCGGACTACCAGCGCATGCAAACCGTCTATGACGGTACCCGGCAGATGCTGGCGGCGTGCGACGCGACAGCGACCATGGACGACATCCGTGCCAAGCTGGCTGAGGTGATGGTGGGGCAGGCCAAGAGCAAGCTGCTGCGAGCACACGCCGCGCTGCAACTCGCCAGGGCGAACTGCGCGCGACAGACACAGCTTCGGGAGAAGAGGATCAGCAGCGATCAGGCGTACGAGACGGCCCGGAGCGCGCTGGCCGCCGCCGATGCGGACTTCGCGGCCCTGCGCGAAGAGATCAGCTTTAACAACCAGCGTGATCGACTGGCCGCTGAGCGGGGTCTTCAAGTGGCCCGCAGCGCTCTGCGGGCCGCCGAGCGCCGCCTGCACATTCTGGGGCTGGGCGATGGAGATATTGAGGTCATCGGCACGGAAGAGGACCATTCGCTGTCGCGGTACGAGTTGCGTAGTCCATCTGCCGGACGCGTCATCGAGCGCAGCATCGCGAACGGCGAGGCAGTGCGTGAGACCGACGTGCTGTTCGTGGTGGCCGACACCTCATCCATGTGGCTGCTTATCGACCTGTCCGAGCGCGACGTGCCCCTGGTTCGTGAGGGGCTGCCGGTCCTGTTCACGCTCGACGGCCTGCGCGGACGCAGTTTCCAGGGCCAACTGACCTGGATCAGCGCCCAGGCAGATGACCGCACCCGGACTGTTCGGGCGAGGGCTGACCTGCCCAACCCCGGCGGCTCGCTGCGGGCCAAGATGTTCGGCAGCGCCCGCATCGTGGTTCACGAGAACACCGACGTGCTCAGCGTGCCCGAACAGGCCGTCCAGACGGACGGGTGCTGCCAGCTTGTCTTTGTCCAGCAGGACGACAGCCTATTCGTGCCGCGCAAGGTCACCCTGGGTGCCGATGCGGGAGGATACGTCGAGATCGTCGGTGGGGTGGCGGACGGGGAGACCGTGGTGACCAGCGGCAGCTTCCTGATGAAGACCGAGATCCTCAAGGCCAGTATCGGCGCCGGTTGCTGCGAAGTCGATCCGGGGCGTTAACGCCGGGAGGGACGCGACATGTTGAACACCATCATCACCTGGTCCTTACGGCATCGCCTCACGGTGATCGCGGCCACGATTGCGGTGGCCTTGCTGGGCGTCTATGCGGTGGTACACCTGCCGGTCGACGCCTTTCCGGACACCACGCCCGTGCAGGTGCAGATCAACACCGTGGCCCCCGCCCTGACGCCGCTGGAGATAGAGCAGCAGATCACCTTCCCGGTGGAGCAGGCCATCAGCGGGTTGAGGAATCTCGATGAGGTCCGATCCATCTCCAAGTTCGGCCTGTCGCAGGTTACCGTCCAGTTTGAGGACGGCACGGACATCTACTTCGCCAGACAACTGGTCATGGAGCGACTGGGAACGGTCGAGTTGCCCGAAGGTCTGCCACGCCCGACTATGGGGCCGGTGGCCACGGGCCTGGGTGAGGTCTACCACTACCTGCTGACCAGCCAGAACCACAGCCTGAGTGAGTTGCGCACCATCCAGGACTGGATCATCAAGCCGCAACTGCGCAGCGTGTCGGGCGTGGCCGAGGTGAACAGTTGGGGCGGACTGGAACGCCAGTTCCAGGTGGTTGTCGAACCGGGCCGTCTCCTGAAGTACGGCCTGACGCTGCTGGACGTGTTCGACGCCCTGCAAAGGAACAACCTGAATGTCGGCGGCGGTACCATAACCAGGGCGGGCGAGTCACTGCTGGTGCAGGGAGTCGGTCTGCTGGAAACCCTCGACGAAGTTGGCAGTGTGGTCATAACCGCTGTGGACGGGACTCCGGTGTACGTGCGTGACATCGGGCGGGTCATCGACGGCCACGAGATACGCCGCGGCGCCGTAACCTACGGCGGCCAGGGCGAGGCCGTTCTCGGGCTGGGCTTCATGCTGATGGGCGAGAACACCCGCCAGGTCACCCAGCGGCTCAAGGACCGCATGGCGGAGATCGACGTCGGCCTGCCCGACGACGTGCGCGTGGTCACCGCCTACGACCGGACGGAACTGGTCGACCACGTGCTCAAGACGGTGCGCACCAACCTATTCGAAGGTGCCATCCTGGTTATCGCGGTCTTGTTCATGTTCCTCGGCAACCTGCGGGCGGGGCTGATCGTGGCTGCTGCCATTCCCCTGTCCATGCTGTTTGCCGCCAACCTGATGCTGAAAGTCGGCATCGCGGGCAGCCTGATGAGCCTGGGCGCCATCGACTTCGGCCTGATCGTGGACAGCTCCGTCATTCAGATCGAGAACAGCATGCGTCACTTGGGTCGCAGCCGCGGCCAACGGGCGCGGCTGGATGTGGTGCGGGAGGCCGCGCTGGAGGTCCGCAGGCCGACCATGTTCGGCGAGCTGATCATCATGATAGTCTACCTGCCGATCCTCACGCTGGAGGGCATTGAGGGCAAGCTGTTCCGCCCGATGGCTCTGACTGTCATCTTCGCCCTGGTCGGTTCACTGATCCTGTCGCTCACCCTTATGCCGGCGCTGGCCAGCCTGCTGCTTCCCAAGACACCGCGAGAGCACGAGCCCAGAGTCATACGCTGGGCCAAGCGGTTGTACGCCCCCGTGCTGGACCGCGTGCTGCGCTGGCGCCTGGCGGTGCTGGGGCTGGTGGCAGCCAGTCTGGCCGGCGGCGTGGTTCTGGCCTCCCGACTCGGTACGGTGTTCATCCCGCGCCTGTCGGAGGAGGCGGTGGTGGTCAACACGGTCCGCCTGTCGGGTGTCTCGGTGGAGGAGTCGGTCCGCTATGGCACGCAGATCGAGGCACTGCTGCTCGACCGCTTCCCGGACGAGATCAACCACATCTGGACCCGCACCGGAACAGCCGAGGTCGCCACCGACCCGATGGGCATCGAGCTGAGTGACGTCTTTATCACGCTTACGCCGCGTGCCCAATGGAAGCGGGCGACGTCACAGGCCGAGCTGGTCGAACTCATGCAGATTGAACTGGCCGGCATGCCCGCCATGCGGACCATCTTCACCCAGCCGATTGAAATGCGCGTCAATGAGATGGTGGCCGGCATCCGTAGCGACCTGGGCGTCAAGATATTTGGCGACGATCTGGAACGCCTCAAGGAGATCGGCTCCCGGGTGGAATCGGTCCTGCGGACGGTTACCGGCGCGGCAGACCTGGTCACCGAGCAGGTCACGGGCCAGCCCATGCTGGAGGTGCGGGTGCGACAGGACCAGTTGGCTCGACACGGAGTCTCCGCCAGCGATGTGCTCGACTTCGTCGCGTCCCTCGGAAACGTGCAGGTTGGTGAGATTCGGGCCGAGCAAACCAGGTTCCCGCTGACCGTACGCCTGCCTGACCGCTATCGATCGGATCCGGAGAGCGTTGCCGACCTGCTTATTCCGACGGCAGCGGGGCAACGCCTGCCGCTATCCCGTCTGGCCGACCTGCAGATCATCGAAGGCGCCTCCACCATTCACCGCGAGTGGAGCAAGCGCCGCCTCATCGTGCAGTGCAACGCCCGGGGCCGCGACATCGGCAGCCTGGTGGCGGAGGCACGGCAGAAAATCGCTACGGACGTCGAGTTGCCGCCGGGTTACTTCATTCGCTACGGCGGTCAGTTCGAGCACCTGGAGCGGGCCAGCCGCCGGCTGATGCTGGTTGTCCCCGTGGCGCTGGCGCTGGTGTTCGCCCTCCTCTATCTGACCTACGGGCGCATCGCCGATGTCCTGCGCATAGCGCTGACCCTGCCCCTCGCCGCGATCGGCGGCGTGCTGGCTCTGTATCTGCGCGACATGCCCTTCAGCGTTTCGGCCGGTATTGGCTTCGTCGCCATGTCAGGTGTTTCCGTGCTCGGTGACATGGTGTTTGTCTCTTTCCTGCGCGACCTCCTGGCGGGCGGCGCGGATCTGGCTGACGCCGTGCG
>JANQGB010001471.1 GCA_028277545.1 Phycisphaerae bacterium
GCCTATCCCGTTGATGGTCACTTCGGCCTGGCGGGCACCGGCATTCAAGGCGGCGATGGTATTGGCCACCGCCAGCCCGAGGTCATCGTGGCAATGGACCGAGACGACGCAGTCTTGGATTCCGGGAACGCTGGCCATGATCTCGCTGATGAGCGCGCCGAACTCCTCCGGCAGCGCATAGCCGACCGTGTCGGGGATGTTGAGCGTGGTTGCTCCCGCCGCTACCGCCGCCTCCAGGACTCTGTTCAAGTACTCCGGATCGGAGCGGCTGCCGTCTTCCGGGCTGAACTCGACGTCTTGGCACAGGCTGCGGGCATAAGCCACCATTTCCGAGGTGCGCTCGAGCACTTCGTCGCGGCTCATGCGCAGCTTGTACTTGAGGTGCAGGTCCGAAGTTGCCAGGAAAGTGTGGATGCGCGGTTTGGCGGCTCGCCGGACGGCCTGCCAGCAGGTATCGATGTCTCCGCGCGTTGCCCGGGCCAGCCCGGCAACGATCGGCCCGTCGGCGGTACCGACCTGATCGGCGATGCGCAGGACCGCCTCCTGGTCACCGGGTGAAGCGGCCGGGAAGCCGGCTTCAATCACGTCCACTCTCAGCCGGGCGAGCTGGTGGGCAATCTCGATCTTGTCATGGTGGTCGAGCGTCGCGCCGGGCGACTGCTCACCGTCACGAAGTGTGGTATCGAATATCCGGACGTAATTGCTCATCGACTATCCTCCGCGCGGTTGCGCGCCTACTCCGGCGAACGTGTGGCCGCTCGCTACAGGCACTCCCCACACATCGACTGCGCTGAGTGCGTTCCCTGTCATGTCAGAGATCGCCCGTGACAATGCACTTGCCATCATACACACCTTGTCGAACTATCGTTCTTCAAGTACCAGCATGGGGGCGACTCAAACCCCGGCCAGTCACAGCCCGTCGGATCGACCGGCGCACTACTGATTGCGGCGCCGGCCCGGCCTGCCAGGCCCTCGGGCTCCTGCCCCGCGCCGCCGTGCGCAGTGCCGGCGCTGGGCACCCGAGTCCGCTCGCGGGCCGGCTCGGCGGTCGGTTCCGGTGCGGCGGGTCTCACCCAGGGCATCATCTGCCGCAGTCGCCGACCCACACGCTCGATTTCATGATCCGCGTCTGCGGAGGCTTGCCTGTCCATGTTGGGCTTGCCGGCGTCGCACTCGGCCATCCACTCGTCGGCGAACGCGCCGGACTGGATGGCGGCCAGCAGCTCCTTCATCGCGCTGCGGGCCGATTCTCCGATGACGCGCCGCCCTCGGGTGATGTCACCGTATTCGGCCGTGTTGCTTATGGACTCGCGCATGCCGGTAATGCCCCGCTCGTAGATCAGGTCGGTGATCAGCTTGACCTCGTGCAGACATTCGAAGTAGGCCATCTCCGGCGAGTAGCCGGCTCCGACAAGCGTCTCGAAACCGGCGCGAATCAGTTCGGTCAGGCCGCCGCACAGCACGGCCTGCTCGCCGAACAGATCGGTCTCCGTCTCCTCGCGAAACGTCGTCTCAATGATGCCGCAGCGACCGCCGCCTATCCCGGCGGCATAAGCCAGGGCCACGTCACGCGCGTCGCCGGTTGGGTCCTGTTGCACAGCTACCAGGCACGGTACGCCGCTGTCCGCTTCGTACTGCCTGCGTACCAGGTGCCCGGGCCCCTTGGGAGCAGCGAGGAATACGCTGCAGTCATCCGGCGGCACGATCTTCTGGAAGTGAATCGCGAAGCCGTGGGCGAACGACAGGTAGCTGCCGCCCTTGAGGTTGGGCCGGATGTCACGCTCGTAAACGCCC
>JANQGB010001241.1 GCA_028277545.1 Phycisphaerae bacterium
GCCATGGCCCGAAGCAGGCCCCGTCCGGCCCCCAAAACGGGCGGCTGAGCAACGGGAGCCAGGCGGCAAGAGCGCAGTGCACCGCGCCGTGAAACCGCGTATCCGCAAATCTGCACATTCCGGCAAAATCGGCCGACCCGGCGGCGGTTACTGCGCCGGGCTGTTGTTCTCAGTCGAGGTGAGATCCTCTCGGGCGACTTCCAGACGCAGCATGGTGTACACGTCTCTCCGCGGGCGGAACCGATGCTGCTCGCGCGAGGTGAGGCGGAAGCCAACCGCCTCGTAACAGCGTACCGCGGCCGTGTTCTCGGGAAACACAACCATCGACAGTCGTTGAACCCGCGGGTCGGAGAATGCCTCGCGAATCAGCAGGTCGGCCAGCTTCCGGCCAAGACCGCAACCGCGAAGATGCGGCGCCAGGACCACGTGGCCGACCCAAACGTGGTCGTGTGAATTATTCAGCGGATTCAGTTCACCGTAGCCGCAGGGCTCGCTTTCGCCGTCCCGAAAGAGGAGCAGGGGGCGGTCTTTCGGCCTGGTCCAGCCGATCACCTTTCGGGCGGTCAGCGGTGGCGATGTGCTCGGTGCCAGCCAGAACAGTTCGTCGTCATTACGCGCCCAGCCAGCCACCACCGGCGCAAAGAGCTTGTCGAACGGACGTAGCCGGAGTGTTGCCTGCGCCACTTGACTCTCCTCGTATGCCGTGCGGGGTCCGGGAGGCGGCGCCGTCGCCCGACGGATCAGCCCCGCCAGCGCCGCCCAGCATACCCGATCCGGGGCTGCAATCCTCGTTCGATCGCGGTGTGCTCTGTAAGACGGCCAGTTGCCCGCGTCAATGGCACTTGGCGCGTCGATGCCCTACCATCCGCCACCATGTTCTCATTCCAGGTCGAAGCGACCGACGCGCATAGCGAAGCCCGACTGGGCCGGATGGTCACGCCGCACGGTGTCGTGGAGACTCCCGTCTTCATGCCGGTGGGCACGGCCGGAACCATCAAGGGCGTAACGCCCCGCGACGTGGAGGAGGCGGGCGTGCAGATGCTGCTGGCCAACACGTACCACCTGCGGCTGCGGCCAGGCGCGGAGGTGGTCGCCAAGCTCGGGGGGCTTCACAGGTTGATGTGCTGGAACCGGCCCATCCTGACTGACAGCGGCGGATTCCAGGTGTTCTCGCTGGCGGAGCTGAACGAGATCGGCGACGACGGCGTGGTCTTCAAGTCGCACGTGGACGGAAGCCTGGTCCGGCTGAACCCGGAGATCGCCATCGACATCCAGCAGAAGCTGGGGGCGGACGTCGTCATGGCCTTCGACCAGTGCCCCCCCATCCCCTGCCCCCGCCAGGAGGTTGAAGCGGCGGTCGAGCGTACGCTCCGCTGGGCGCTACGCTGTCGAGAGGCTCACCGGCGCGAAGACCAATGGTTGTTCGGCATTGTGCAGGGCGGCCTGCACCAGGACCTGCGGCTGCACTGCGCCGAGCGTCTGGCGGAGATCGGCTTCGATGGCTACGCCATCGGCGGATTGTCCGTTGGTGAGACGCACAGCGAGATGGTCGACATCCTGGCGGCGGTGACGCCGCGACTGCCCGCCGACCGGCCGCGGTATCTTATGGGCGTCGGTATGCCGAGGGACATCCTGGAAGCGGTTGCCACCGGAGTTGACATGTTCGATTGCGTGTTGCCCACTCGTAACGGGCGCAACGCCTACGCCTTCACGGCCGCCGGCCATCTGCGGCTGCGGAACGCCTGCCACGCGCTCTGCGATGAGCCCTTGGAACCGGGTTGCGACTGCTATGCCTGCCGCCACTTCAGCCGCGGTTACATACGGCACCTCTTCCTGGCCAACGAGATGCTCGGTCCCATCCTGGCGTCCATTCACAACCTTCGCTTCTTCCAGCGATTCACCGGGCGGATCCGGGATTTGATTCGCGAGGGCAAAATGGGGACAATCCGCGATGAATTTCCGGTGTGTGCCGCCAGGGAACCGTAGAGGCGCCCCCACACGCCCGCTGCCGCTTTGTGGAATCTGAACGGAGAGCTCGAATTGATGAATGTCCTGTTGGCTATCCTGGCCCAGAACCAGGACGCGGGGTCCGGTTCCAAGATGTGGATCGGCATTCTGCTGATGATCGGCGTCTTCTACTTCGTGCTCTTTCGGGGCAACGCCAAGCCGCGCAAAAAGCGCGAGCAGATGCTGGCCAACATGCAGAAGAACGACCGCGTTATGACCATCGGCGGTATCCTGGGCACGGTGGTAGCGGTCAAAGATAAGGAGATCGTGGTGAAGGTGGACGAATCCACCAACACCAAGATGACCTTCATCAAGGATGCCATCCGTACGGTCGTCCAGGAGGAGAGCGACCTGAAGATGGAGGACTCCCGCTGACCGCCGTGATTTCGGGGACCGGATCCAGCCAGTAATTCACTCTTGAGAGGATCGACAGTGCAGCGCCGGCAAACTCGGTGGCTGGCGGGGGCCTTGGCTCTGACGCTCTCGGCATGCCACCAGAACGCGGATCAGCCGAACAACGGCGACAAGGCGGACACCGCGGAACCAGCCCAGCGGCCGGAAGAGGCAGAGCCGCCTGAACCGCCCTCCAAGCCGGAGCTCGCCTCAAGCGCCGCGGCGGGCGATCTGCGGGAACAGGCCGACGGCCTGGACTACTTCCTTGATCTGTCCCTGAACGAAGCTCTCGCCCAGGCAAAGGCGCAGGACAAGAAAGCGGTACTGATCTACTTCTTCTCGAAACGTTGTTCGGCGTCTCGGACGATGGAGCGGACCACCCTGGCGGACGAGAGCGTCGTCGCCCTGCTCAAGCAGGACACCATCCCCATCTGGGTGGATAACGAAGAGCAGTGGATGCTGCCCAGTATTTACAGGATCGCTGCCGTGCCGACGACTGTCTTTCTTCGGCCGGACGGTGCGGAGATCGAACGGGTAGTCGGGGCGCCTGGCCCGGAAGACTTCGTCTCACTGGCCTCGGATTATATTCGGGGGCAGGATGACGTCGACATCGCCCGTGTGCGCGTGCTGCAGGCGCGCTACAGTCTGGCACGCGCGCTGGTGGAGAAGGCCAGATACGATGAAGCACTCACGGAGTACCTGCTGGTGCTCGACGAGAGTGCCAAGGCCAGCCAGGCGACATTTGAGGATGTCGGCGCCTGGGCAATTCAGGGTCTAGTCTGGCTGGGGGCGGATCACGATCGGGCGGCCACCGCACTGCAGAGTCGCTACGACGCTGCGGCCGGGCGGCTATTGAGCGGTGACGCCACGGGTGTCGACCTCAAGATGGTCACCACCATCAATCACAATGCAGGCCGGGCGGCTGATTCGCTGGCCCTCTACGACCAGGTTCAAGCCGAACGCCCGGGCGATCCGCTCCTCCCGGAGTGGCAGGGGCAGCTATTCGACGCCCTGCTGGATGCCGGGCGCTACGAGGAGCTGGCCAGTCAGGGCGATCTCGGTGAGCGTATTGAACGCCTGTTCAGCGGAGCGGCTGCGCACATGCCCTCGCCGGAGGATTTTGATGACCCTGGCGCTTTCCGAGTCGCTAACGAGCAGTACGAACGATACTTCGCGAACCGCGGGGCGCGGTACTACCAACTGCTGCTGGGGCTTGGCGATGTCGAGTCCGCGGAGACACTGGCCGAGCGACTGGTGGAGGCAGTGCCTGGCGCTGGCACGCTGAACAATCTCGCGTGGGCCGGCTACATCACCGGAAATCCCAGCGAGAAGGATCTGGAGCGGGCACACCTGGCGGACCAGTTGGTCTTCGGCGGTGACGCCGCCATCACCGATACGCTGGCCAGGATCCTGGCCGTGCGCGGGCAGCATGAGAAAGCAATAAAGTTGGTCGAGGAAGGGCTGCGCGTGGCACGTACCCCGCAGGATTTGGCCGTGCTTCGCAAGACGCTCAGCGAAATCCGCATTTCTGCTAAGCCAGCAGAGGAATCGTAACGGGCGGTCGCTTTGCCATTTGTGGCAGGGCGGTCCGTTTGAGAAGACCCTGGAGTCAAGCGTCCGGCGGCTTGGCCGGCCAGCCGTCATCGGTGTGGCCTGTACCGCCCTCCACGGCCTCGGTCTCGATCTGAACCGGCGGTGGGACCTCGGCGCCATCCAGGACAGCGGTCCTCACCAGGAGGAAGCCCAGCACCACGGGC
>JANQGB010001379.1 GCA_028277545.1 Phycisphaerae bacterium
CGTCGCCTCCCTGCGAACTCGCGCTTCCGATTACTGCCAAACATCATGGCATGATCCGTGCCGACTAAATCGACAAGCCCCGCAAGGGATGGGGCACCCATTAGGGCGCGGCTGCCGCGCGCAACACTCAACTGTGTTCGGCGGCGTAGTGACAAGTAGGGGCACATTATAGACTTACCTTGTGCTGGCCAGCAGCTTGGCCCGGCGTTGGGGCGGCAGGGAGGCTGCCAGTTGGCGGGCTACGGTTTGGACACAGGTGCCGGCGGCCTTCATCGAGTCGAGCAGCAGGGCGGCCTGTCGTTTGGGCGGGGCGCCGTCGAAGCTGGCCACGAAGCGGTCGATGCGAAGTTGCTCCAGTTCGTCGTCGAGGGCCCGGTCGATCGGCGTATCCATGCCCTGCGGGTTGCCGTCGGCCTCGGCGCGGAGCCGGAGCGTCTCGGCATCGTCGACAAGCTCCGCACGAACCAGAGCCAGTAGCCGCTTCTCGCACTGGGCGATCCGGGCATAGGAAGAGCGGGTCTCACGAGCCAGGCGGCGTAACGAGACGCGGGCTGCCGGCTCGGGCACCAGCAGGCGCTCCTCCACCACCCGGTGGACCACCAGGGCCCGGTCCGGTCGGGCCGGGCGGGCGTGCTGCATTCGTACAGCCACCTTACGGACAGTACGCTCATACCGGGCCCGGAGCCGCTGGCCCACGGAGTCGACGCCCGGGGTGCGGAGTGGCGCGTGGCGTGGGTCCGGGCGGCGATCCCGCGGGTCGAACTCGAGCGTTGTCGTGGCCGCGGGTGGCGGGTGCCGGTCAGTGTCGGGCCGTTGACGCGGATAGAGAGGCTGCCGCACGGTGGCAAACGCCCCGCGCAGTGCCCGGCTGACGGCAGTGTGAATCCTGGGCAGGGCGTAGGCGGCGAAGGGAATCCTGCCGTCCGCGGGAAACGATCGGGCGGCTTCGATCAGTCCGAGGCAGCCCTCCTGAAACAAATCGTCCCACTCACGATCGCGGGTGGGCGCGCCGGCTGCTGTGCAAGCGTGGCGTCTCAAGTGTACCCTTACCAACCCGATGTTCTCCCGGACTTTTTGCCTCTGGTTGTCTGACAAATGCGCAATGCTGTCGTACCCAGGCATGGGCTTATCCCCCCGTTGGTTGATCACCCCACAACCGGGCACCCCACCCGATCGTCTATACCTAACATACACCAAACATTGGCAGGATGCAAGCGGGAGCATTATTTTTTTCGGGGTCGCCTGGCGCGCGGGTCTGCGAGCCGCCGGCCGGGGCCGGCGAGGTGTTCGCAATTCGCCGTGTGGCGGGAACTTGTGTGCCCCGGCTACAGTTTGACTAATGTGATGGGCTCGGATAGAACACCCCACATCTTGTGGGCGGTTGCAGAGAATCAGTGAGTGCGGCTGACTGGAGACCTGAACATCAGCGGTCTCCTGGTTCTGCAGGACGACTCAACCGCCGGGCTCGGGCTGGAGGTTGACGCCGATGCTCGCCGTACAGAACGCGATGGTGGCCGACCTGGCTCCGTACGGGGCGATCCTCATCCTGTTGACGGTGGCCACGGCCGTGGCACTGTTGATCCTGGCGCTGACCCACCTGATCGGCACGTCCCGGAAGGGTGCGGTCAAGGACTCGACTTACGAATCGGGCATGCCAGTCATCGGTGACGCTCGCCGCCGGTTCAACGTGCGCTTTTACATCGTGGCCCTGCTGTTCCTGCTGTTCGACGTCGAGATCGTCTTTCTCTGGCCATGGGCGCCGGTGTTCCACGACGCGGCGGTCAACAACGCGACGATTGGAGCGGCCGGCGTGGGCAAGGGATTCCTGCTGGTCGAGATCCTGATCTTCCTGGCGATCCTGATGGTCGGGTACGTGTACGCGTGGCGTCGAGGTGCGTTCCGATGGGACTGAACAAGAGCGGCTACGACCCGCATACCACGACGGCGGCGGACTACCTGACCACGCGGCTGGACAAGCTGGTTGAATTCTTCAAGGACCGAGGTGACTGGGCGCGGCGGAACTCATTGTGGCCCATGCCCTTCGCCAC
>JANQGB010001456.1 GCA_028277545.1 Phycisphaerae bacterium
CATCTTGCCGGTGCGTCAGTCGGTGCTACTCTTCCACAGGCGTGGGCGCTTCGGTGGGAGCCTCATCTGCGGCCACGGGCTCGGCTTCGTAGTAGGTCCCCACTTCCAGAATGTCGATGGGGGGGGCGGTACCTCCCGGGCAGGGGGCGGCGTCGTGGTCGTAGCCCAGGCCCTGGCGCGAGATGCGCCCGTCGCTGCACATCACGGTGCCGGGTTTGGTCATCCAGGCGCTGATCGGGAAGGCCATGGTGTTGAGCAGAAACCGGCCGGGCCCATAGGCGATGGCCAAGTAGTCCTCCTCCGTCCAGGCGAACTGGCCGTCCTGGCTGCCCTTGTCCTCGAAGGGATCTTCCCACCAGAGCGGCCAATGGTCGACCGTGCCGCCCTGCGGCTCGACGTGGGTCTGGGCGAACTCGCGCCGCGGCACAGTGCGACCCTGCTGAGGGGCCGCCCGGGCGCCCTCCACGGAGGTGGTGGTGATCTCCGAGGTCGCAGGCAGATCATCGGTAAACGGGTCGATGGTGTGCTGGCAGCCCATCGATCCCAGCGCGATGGTGACCGCGGCGATCGTCATCAGTATGCCGAGCAGGGCTGGTCTGCAAATCGGCCCGCCGCGTTTAAGCCTCAACGGTGAAATCGCTGGCATAGTTCGGAGCTTCCCTGGTTATGATCACGTCATGCGGGTGCGACTCGACCGCGCCTGCGGGCGACACCCGGCAGAATGTAGCATTCTGGCGCAAATCTTCAATGGTGGCCGCTCCGCAATAGCCCATTCCGGCCCGCAACCCGCCAATTAGCTGATAAACGAAGTCGGCCAGGGGCCCGCGGTACGGGACCCGCCCCTCGATGCCCTCGGGAACCAGCTTGCCGGTCGGGGAGCTGCTGCGCTGGCTGTAACGGTCCGCCGATCCCTTGACCATGGCCCCCACCGATCCCATCCCCCGGTAGGCCTTGAAGCGCCGGCCCTTCCAGATGATCGACTCGCCCGGAGATTCCTCCAGCCCCGCGAACAGCGAACCCAGCATGACGCAGTGAGCGCCGGCAGCCAGGGCCTTGCTGATGTCCCCGGAGTAGCGGATGCCGCCGTCCGCGATTACCGGTACACCGGCCGGTGCAGCCACCGCGACCGTATCCTGGATGGCGGTGACCTGCGGCACACCCACGCCCGAGACCACGCGCGTGGTACAGATGCTGCCCGGACCGATACCCACCTTGATGGCATCCGCCCCGGCGTCGATCAGATCACGGGCCCCGTCCGCAGTGGCCACGTTACCGGCGATGATGTCGATGTCGCACTTCTCGCGGATGGCCCTCACGGTCTCGATCACGTTCTCGCTGTGGCCGTGGGCACTGTCGGCCACGATCACGTCGACATCGTGAGCGAGCAGGGCCTCGACGCGTTCCATATCGTGAACGCCCACCGCCGCCCCCACGCGCAGCCGGCCGCGGCTGTCCTTGCAGCTATGCGGAAACTCGCGCGAACGCTCGATGTCGCGCATGGTCATCAGGCCGGCCAGCTTACCTTCCCTGTCGACCAACAGCAGTTTCTCGACCTTGGCCGCCTTGAGAACTCGCTCCGCATCGTCCAGCTTAGTCTGCGGGTCGGCAGTGACGAGTGTGTCCTTGGTCATCACCTTGCCGACGGGCAGATCCCGCGCTTCCAGGAATTTGAGATCGCGCCGGGTGATGATGCCCACGACCCGGCCGCCGTTCTCGATGATCGGCACTCCGGAAATGTTGTGCAACCGCATGACCTCCTGGGCGCGGCTCACCGAATCGTCCGGGCTCAACGTCACCGGATCGAGGATCACTCCGCTCTCGCTGCGCTTGACCTTGCGCACTTCGCGGCATTGGTCCTCGATGCTGAGGTTCTTGTGGACGATGCCTATCCCGCCCTCCTCGGCCAGCGCAATGGCCAGACGGGACTCGGTCACCGTGTCCATCGGGGCCGCCACCAACGGGATGTTCAAGTTGATGCGGCGAGTTAGCCTGCTCTGCACATCCGCCTCTTCAGGCAGGACGTTCGATCGACGAGGCACCAAGAGCACATCGTCGAAGGTGACAGCCTGACGGATTTTACTGCCTGGATTCGGGCCGGAAGGATCGGACATGATGTGTAGACCTCTCCAAAAAACCCTTGATATCGGACGCCGAGCGGCCCGTCAAGCAAAATGGCGAAAACGGCAGGCGGCGGGCGTAGAATATCAGTATGCCGGATAAGAAGTGCATCGCGACAGTTCTGGCTCTGGCGTTCCTGGGCATGGCCGGCTGTGCGCCCGCGTGGCGCCCATCGATGGAGTTCGTCAAGTCGTCGAACCACAGAGCGCCGCTCCGCCTGCTCGACTACATGCAGACCGCGCCGGACCTTCCGCGGACGTTTCTCCGACGAAGCTTGGACGCCGCGAACCAATCCGCCGCCCGGTACGAGCGGTGCCCTCAGGGCCAGACATTGACCGAGGGTCTGCTGGCGGCGACGCGGATGGACACCGTGGCGGAGTACCTGGAGCCCACTCAGCGAGCTCGCTATCGGCGGGGAGCGCTCTGGCCGATAGAACAGCCCAACGGCAACGCCGCGTTCTTTGTCGAGTTCGATCCGCCGCTGGTTCGTCTGCCGGAAACGGTTGGTCCGCTGGAGGAGTGGTCGCAACAGTGCACGATGCGCTACTTCAACCGCGATGCCGTCCAGACCCGTCAGGGACGGGTGACGCGAACCGTGGCGTTCGAG
The DNA here is from genome assembly GCA_028277545.1 of Phycisphaerae bacterium. GTDB lineage: Bacteria > Planctomycetota > Phycisphaerae > UBA1845 > UBA1845 > JANQGB01. The sequence continues at coordinate 2,726 of JANQGB010001456.1, forward strand.
GGCTTCGAGTCCGTCGAGGCCGACGGCGTGCCGTATGCGAACTGCGCCAGGTTAAAGGTCGACACCAAGTACCGCATCGACTGGGGTCCGCGGATCGACTCCACGGAGTACCTCTGGCTGGCGCCCGGCGTTGGCGAAGTTCGCCGCATCGAGAGGATTTCCGGGCTGGCCTTGCTGGCCTACTTCAGTGAGGCCCATAGCTACGAGCTGGTCAGCGCAACTACCGACTCCACCGAACCATTGCCGCCGATACGAGCCAAGAGTCGGCCGGTTCCGCTACGGGCCTGGTCGCGCTGTGCCGTGTACCTTGACCGGGTGCTGCCAAAACCGCGTCTGGGAGGGCTGGCCGTCGAGTTTGCCACCGGGCAGGAACAAACCGCACTGGCCAGGGCGTCCCGGTCAACGAGTGAACAACACCAGCGGCGCTGAACCAGGTCCCGCTGCCCGCCAGCGGGTCTGCCCCGTGACCGTCGAGCTTGTCAGGTCACGTCTATCAAGCCTCAGTCCAACAACTATGGGTTGGAGATCGACTTGAGCCGTGCCACGCTACGAGCAACCGCACGCGGTGGCGCCATCGGCTGACGCGCACGCTGCCGCACCGCTATAGGCCAGCGCCGCGCGCACCAGCCCGAGGAACATGGGGTCCGGCGACAGTGGGCGAGAGGTCAGCTCGGCGTGGGCCTGGGTGGCGATGAAGCAGGGATGCACATCGGTGGGCAGTTCCAGAACCTGCATTATGGGCTGGTGACATGCCCGCCCGGAGAAGATCATGCCGCCCGCTTCGAGTTGCTCGATGTACCTGGGGTCCACCTCGTACCGGTGCCGGAAACGGAGCCTGATCTTCTCGGCGCCGTCGTACAACCTGGAGAGCATGGTGTTCGGTGTGACGGCCACGTCGTGACCGCCAAGACGCATGTTGCCACCCAACCCCTCGATCTTCTTCTGCTCGGGAAGGATGTCGATCACCGGATGATCACAGGCCGCGGCAATCTCGGTAGTGTTCGCTCCGCCGAGACCACAGACATTCCGGGCATACTCGATCACCGCAATCTGAAATCCATAACAAAGGCCCAGGTACGGGATGCGGTTCTCGCGAACGTGCTTAATGCAGGAGATCTTGCCCTCGACACCACGCGTGCCAAACCCGCCCGGCACGATAATGCCGTGAATGCCGCGGAAACAATCCGCCGCGTTGTCGTCGCGTACTTCGGCACTGTCGATCCACTCTATGTTGACCCGGGCGCCCAACTGCGTGCCGGCGTGTTCGAGAGACTGAATGATGCTGGCGTAACTGTCCCGCAGTGAGGTGTATTTGCCAGTGATACCGATCGTGACCGGCGTGGATGCCTCGCGGAAGCTGCTGATGTAGCCGCTCCATTCTTCTCGGGCCTGCCGATCCGCCTCGGCATCGACGGCATCCTCCAGTGCCAACACGCGCAGCACGTCCGCGTCGATGCCGGCGTCCCGCAGCATATCTGGAATCAGGTAGACGCTATCGCAGTCGTGCATCGAGAAGACGCTGGCCATGGGCACGTTGGCGTACAGGGCGAGCTTCTCCCGGACCTTGCGGGTGACCCGGTTGTGAGCCCGGCAGGCGATGATGTGCGGGTGAATGCCCATGCCGCCGAGCCGCTGCAGGTTGAGCTGGGCCGGCTTGGACTTCTGTTCGCCGAGCGTGGGCGGTTCGACCACGTAGGTAAGGACTACGAAACAGCAACTGTTCGGCCCTTCCTCGTAAGACAGCTCGCGCACGGCCTCGATGAAGTAAGCGTTCTCGTAGTCACCGACGGTGCCGCCGATCTCCACGAACACCACGTCCGCCCCGGACTGGACGGCCAGCTCGCGCAGACGGTTCTTAACCTCGCCCGTGACGTGGGGGATCATCTGCACGTCACGGCCCAGGTAGCCGCCTCGACGCTCCTTCTCCAACACCTGCGAGAAGATCTGCCCGCTGGTGCAGAAGTTCAGGCGGGTCAGGTTCTGGTTGAGCATCCTCTCGTAGGTGCCCAGATCCATGTCGCACTCCATACCGTCGTCCAGCACGAAGACCTCGCCGTGACGGTAGGGGTTGAGCGTGCCGCTGTCGCGGTTGAGGTATCCCTCCAGCTTGACGGGCGCCACCGACAGGCCCTTGTCCTTCATGATCTTGGCCATCGAGCTGGAGAAGATGCCCTTGCCCAGGCCGCTCATGACGGTCCCGAAGACAACCACGTACTTGGTCTGGCCCGGCTTATAGTTCGCCGGCATCGGGGTGTAGAACTCGGTCTCGTCCGAGACATCGCTCACCGAGGCCAGAAGATCGTCAGCGTGCATGTTCACCCTCAATTCGCTGCGTATTGTCCGCGCCGCCCTCAGTAGCCAGGTGCCGGGCCACGAACGCAGCGTAGTCCTCCGGCGTGTCAATCCCGACAGCCGCCCGCTCCACCACCCCCACGCGCATGCCTTGCGAGTTCTCCAGGACGCGAAGCTGCTCCAGGCATTCGACCCGCTCCAACGGGGTCGGCGGCCAGGAGGCCAGCTCCATCAGGAAATTTCGACGGTAGGCGTAAATCCCCAGGTGCAGCAGGGGCTGGACCAGGTCCGCCCCGGCTGGCGCACCCGCACGGTGATGAGGGATCAGGCTGCGCGAGAAGTACAACGCCCGCCCTCGCCGGTCGAGCACCACCTTGACCGCGGCAGGGTCCTCCGGATCGGAGTGGGGTACGTTGGCAAAGGGGCACGCCAGCGTCGCCACCGAACAGTCCCTGGCGCCGTCCAGCAACCCCACCAGGCGGTCAATGGCCGCCGGTTCGAGCTCAGGCTCGTCGCCTTGAACATTCACGATGGTGTCGCAGTCCAACGTGGCAGCGACCTCGGCCACTCGGTCCGTACCCGAGGGATGGTCGGCCGCGGTCATGACCGCCTCCCCGCCAAAGCCGCGAACGGCCTGGGCGATTCGATCGTCGTCGGTGGCGACGATTACGCGAGAGACGGTTTCAGCCTGCTCCACGCGGCGCCAAACGTGCTCGATCAAGCTTCGCCCGGTTTGATCGGCGAGGGGTTTTCCGGGGAATCTGGTGGAGGCGTACCGAGCGGGGATGACAGCGACTGCGGTCATCGGCCCACCTCGGTCGGTCGGTTGTGCGGTCTATCGTGCGGCACGTGCCGATGCTACCGGCTGACCTGCAGCCTGTCAAAGGCAGGAAGACGCACCGCATGCCCTGCCGTGTGCCGAGGCGGACACGCCGAGCGGGTCGCGGCTCCGTGCGCCTCTTGCCCGGACATCAGGGCAAGCGTAGACTGAACCGGTCGTCGACGGGGCGCGGGACCAGGTCGGCGAGTCTACGACTGTTGCTACCTTTCTGATTCAGGAGTTGCGCTGTGAGAATTGCAAGAGTGCGTCGTCTACCTCTACTGATCTGCGTCTTGACCGTGATCGTCGGCTCTTCGGGTGGCTGCCAGTCGCAAAGCGGCGGCGCGACCGAGTTGCCCCGCGAGGTCATCGTCTGGGAAGACCCAGAAACCGGTGACCGGGGATCACCGATTCGCGACGTGAACAACGATGAGGATCGCATCGTGGTTGTAGGCACGAACGGCGATGTCCAATTCGTGGCCGACGGGACCGTCTGCAACGATTGCGACACTGAAGAAGCGACCATTACAATAGGAAGCGGTGACCTGATCGACATTCGCTTCGGGGTGCGGCAGGAGGGAGACCAGACTCGGCGCCCCTTCCTCGTCGACAGGAACAGCGGCAACTTCATCGAACTGGTCGGCAGCAGCAACGCGATCACCTTCCAGGTTACCTCCATACCCCTGGAGGATCCCAACGACTCGAGCGACGACTTGGCGATCCGCGCGGGCTCGGAGGACAATCCTACCGTTGAAGGTGGCAGTGGCAGCGGTTCCGCACCTCTGTGCGGTATTCTGGGGTTTGTACCGTTGGCACTCGGGCTGCTGGTGATGTTGAACTGGCGCAAGCGCCGCTAGTGCGCGGCGTCCGCACCGGCGGCGTGCTCACCGCCGCTCCGCTGCCGGCTTGGCGTCATCCGCCCAGAGAACGGGCTTCGCCTCGCTCGGTCGGTGCTGGCTGAGGTACTCAATCGCCCCCGCGACATCAACGGGGGCAGAGAACAAGTCAAGGAAGCGTGGGGCGACTAGGTCCTCGTCCACCATCCGCTGGAACTGCGCCAGAATCGGGTCGAAAAAACCGCCGGTGTTCAGGATGCAGATTGGCTTGTTGTGCAGGCCAAGGCGCTTCCAGGTGAGGATCTCAATCAACTCGTCGAGCGTCCCGATCGCCCCGGGTAAGGTAACGAAGGCGTCGGCGCGTTCCGTGAGGATGTGCTTACGCTCGTGCATGGTCTCAGTGAAGATCATCTCGGCCACCTCCGGATGCGGCTCCTCGAGGTCCGAGATGAACTCCGGCCGAACGCCCACCACCGTGCCTCCCGCCGCCAGGGAGGCATCGGCTACCGCGCCCATCATTCCGACCGCTCCCCCACCATATAGCAGCGTCAGCCCTGCTTCGGCCAGGGCATTGCCCAGTTCCCTCGCCACGGCCAGGTGCTCGGGCTTGGTCCGCGGGCTGGATGCACAATAGACACAGACCGTTTGTAGTTCGGCCACGTCGGCTCTCCTGAGTAGGTCCTGCATTCCGGCGGCGCTTCGGCGCTCGTAAAACGGTCCCCAGCAGCCTCTTAAGTCATCTGCATTTGCTGCCCGGGAAGTCTCGCCCGCTTGGGCTCGGCGTCAAATCCGCATTTTCTACGCTCTGAACTCGACTGAACGGCTGAAAGCCAAGCAGTATAGCGAATCGGCACGCGCCGCGTCCAAGGAAGAAGCCATGCGCACTTATATCGGTCATTAGATAAGGTAAATACGTCGTATTTCTATTTCTACTGAATATGACCGGCGAAGGAAAATCGGAAGGCCCGAGTTGAATTGGGCAGGCCATGCTTAGAGAATAACATAGGGTGGTTCCTGCCAGTGGGGTCCGCTTTGTCGTGATGTCCGGAAAGAAGTACGCAGCCGCCGAGGAAACGCAGGCGTAAGCAGGGTAAGACGCCCTGGTACGGCGCGCAGGTCGATATGGAGGAGCAGGATGGAAGCGAATCGCCGATCTACGATCCTGAGGCGGGCAGCCCGGGCCGTCCGCCGGCACCTGAACCGGGGATGCTGTCTGGTGGCTGCCCTCTCGGCCGGTATTGCCGCCCAGGGCGCCCCGAACGACGCCGCCTCGAAGACAGTCAGCTCGCGGCGGGCGGTTGAGCTGGCCGGCGTCTGGGACTCGGTGCCCACGCTGCACGCCGGCTCGAAGCACCAGTCCGCCGATTTCACGCCGCGCGGCGGTTGCCCGGCAGAGATCGCGACGCACACCGACGCCAATTTCGAGGGCGACAGCTTCAACATCCAGGCCGGGTTTGCCGAGTCGGAGATCGCAGCCGCTTCGTTCACCGTCAGCCCCGCTGACTTCCCGATGACCATCAATCTTATGGAGATGATCTTCGCCCAGAACCACTTCAACCCAACCGTAACGCAATGGTCTGTTCTGGTCTGGGAAGGCACGCCGGACAGCGGCACGCTGATCGAGACCTTCACCTCCGACGACGATATTCTGCCGCACCTGACCTTGCCGCTCCTGGGCTCGCAGGCGGCCAACGTCGCGGTCAGCGTGGACCCGGGCGATCCCGCACAGGTTATATTGACTGACAACGGCAGCCACACGTTCAGCGTGGGCTACCGCATCGACGTGCACAACAACCAGACCCAGGATCCATGTTTCGTGGCCCCGCCGGCCAGCAGCAACGCCTTTCCCACCACGGACCTCAGCGACTTGGAGGCCCCCACCCGGAACTGGCTCTTCGGCCTGGACTGCGGCGTCCTGGGCTGCCCGCCGTTCGGAGGCTGGAGCACGTTCCAGAACCTGCATGTGCTCTGCCGCCCCACAGGTGACTGGGTGCTTCGCGTCACTTACACGCCCTTTGACTGCGCCGACGCGGGGGCATGCTGCTTCTCCGACGGAACCTGCTCTCTGGACGACGAGGCTGACTGCATCGCCAGTGGCGGTTCGTTCGAGGGGATCGGAACCAGTTGTGAGCCGAATCCATGCCCGGGCCCGACCGGCGCCTGCTGCGACGGCGACGCGGTTTGCACCGATGGCGTCGAGCAGAGCCAGTGCCAGGAAGCCGGCTCCACGCACTATCCAGACCAGGCCTGTGTTGAAGTGGAGCCCTGCTCGGTTCCCACCGGTGCGTGCTGCAACGGAACCGGCGGCTGCCTGAACAACCGGACGCGAGAGAGCTGCGAAGAGGTGCTCGGCTGGATCTACGGCGGACACGGTACGAACTGCCTGGATGACGTCTGCATGCTGGGGGCCTGCTGCCTGGACGACGGCAGTTGCGTGGACAACCTGGCGTCGGAGTGCACCGACATTGGCGGAAACTACCAGGGCGCGGAGACCGAATGCGGGACGGCCGAGTGCCCGCAGCCCCAGGGTGCCTGTTGCGTCGGCGAGATCTGCGTCGAAGACCAGTTCGAGGTCGATTGCAGTAGTGTCGACGGTACCTGGCTCGGCGCCTTCACTGACTGCGGCCCCCCGAATCCCTGCGTGCCTGAGCTGAACATGGTTGCGGTCGCGAGTTGCATGAAACATCCCGAGCCGACCGGCGCCGAGCACTGCCTGGACCTGGGCCTGGGTGACGGCGGTGGCAGTCACGGAGACAACGTCGAGCCGCGTCTGGCACACATAATCAGACTAAAAGTGACACTGGACGGCCCGCTAGCCGACCCGGTGGCGTCGGTAGACTGCGGCGCCGGCCCGATCGCCGGCGTCAGCGCGAGCGCGGACGGCGACGTGGTGACCGTCAGTCTGGACACGCCGCTGGCACAGTTGTCCTGCTGCGAGTTGACCCTCGACGGAGTGAACGGCGGCTGGAGCGTTATCAGCAACGAGAGCGACGTCAATCAGGATGGCATCACCAACTCGACAGACTTTTCGGCTATTAAGGCCAGGTTCGGGCAGACGACGGACGGCTCCAACTTCCGTTACGATCTGAACGGAGACGGCATAGTAAACACGCTCGACAGTTCGGCCGTCAAGTCCCGCTTTGGTAACCAGGCGCCCGCCTGTCCGTAGCTTGGAACGATCCGGCGCCGATCCGCCGACATCGACCACACTGCCCGCGAACTCACCGACCCCTGGAGGTGGGCTCGCGGGCGGGTCTTTGGGGGACCGACAGCCAGGACGATCTACCAGGCGTCCAGTTCGCCGACGATTTCCTCGAGCAGGTCCTTGAGGGTGACGATCCCTTCCACGCGGCCGGCCGGCCGGCCGACTACCGCGATTGGCAGCGCGGACTGCTTCACCTGCAGGATGGCGGAGGCCACAGACTGGCTCGGATGAAGCGTCTCAACCGGTTCCACGCGCTCACCGACCTGCGTCCAGCTGCGGTCAGCCAACAAGGCATGAACGTTGACCACGCCCACCACCCGACCCCGCTCCGCCGGACCAGACTCGACGACCGGCAGACGTGAGTGGGCTGACTGCCGCACTGCCGTAAGGAATGACGCCCGATCCGTTGCGGACCCGAGGCTGCTGACCTGGGCCAGAGGAACCATGACGGAACGGACCGGCGTCTCCGAAAGATCGGCGATCCGCTCCACAAACTCGCCGTGCCGTCCCTCGGGGTCGCCGTCCGCGAGCGCCTCCCGCAGCAAACCGACCATGCGGCGGCGGCGATCGACGGCCGTCGAAGGCGTCTCCACCCCCCCTAGCGCCGTCACCACCCGGTCCGACAACTTGCGGATAGCCCAAACGACAGGCGCGAGCAAGCGGGCGGCCGCGGCCAGCCCCAGGCTACACGCGTAGAGTAGCCGGTCCGCTTCTCTCTGGAACAGGTTCTTGGGCAGGACCTCGCCGAACACGAATACGACCGGGGCAACGATAAGGGTTGTATACACTTCGACGCCCCGGTCCGAGAGCGCCGTCCGGCTGGTGAGCAGCAGAGCGACGAACACCGTGGTCAGATAGTTGGCTACGTTGGTACCCACCAGGATCACACCGAGGGCGGATTGTTCGTCATCCAGCAGTCGCTGCAACCGGAGAGCCCGCGGCTCGCCTCGATGGGCACGAAGACGGAGCCGCAAGCGGTTCGCGCAATAGATGCCTGTCTCCGAGCCGGAGAAGAAACCGGAAGCGAACAGGAACGCCGCGAAACCGACACCACAGGTCAACCAGATCACGACTGGCCCTCCTGCGTCGGGGCCCTCGTGTGCGGCGCGTCAGCGGTGCGCTCCCGATGAAGCAGGATGCGGTCGATTCTGCGGCCGGCGAGTCTCTCGACGGTGAGCGTGAGGTTCTGAATGCGAACCTTCTCCCCTTCGCGGGGCAGGCGTCCGAGCTCAGTGAGAACCAGGCCGGCCACCGTGTCGACGCTGTCATGCCTGGAGTTGTCACCTCCGGCGGCGAATCTCCCGGCCCAGTCTCGGACGCTCAGATCACCCGCCAGGCGGTAGGTGTTGGCGTCGATCACCTCGACGGCAGGCGCGTCCGGTTCACTCGTCCCGCCGAGATCTCCCACAATGAGCTCAAGCACGTCCTTGAGCGCAACCAGCCCGGCCATGCCGCCGTACTCATCGACCACGATCGCCAATTGTGAGCGTGTGAAGCGGAAGTGCTCTATTAGCTGTACGAGGTTGATCTGTTCAGGGACGTAGTGGACGGGGCGAATGAGGTCGCTGAGCGACTCGCCGTCGTCAAGGTACAGCTCGCGAGCGTAGACCAGGCCCAGCACGTCGTCGAGGTCTCGCCCGTAGACCGGCAGCTTGGTCAGCCGGACGTCACCCATCTGGGATCGCACTTCGGCCGGATCGGCGTCGGCGGGCACTGCGACAACATCGACGCGCGGTCGCATGACCGTGCGCACGCTGACCTCAGGAAGCGAGACGATCTCCTGGAGCATCCGGTTCTCGGCCGAATCGATAACACCCCGCTGAGCAGACATTTCCACCAGGGCCCGCAGTTCCTCGGCGCTGACCTCCTCAGGCTCTGCGTGTGGAGCGCTCAACAGGCGGACCAGCGGCTCGACCACCATGCCGCGCAGGACGAGCCGCAAGGGCGCCAAGGCTATCTGCAGTACGTGGATGACCGCGGCCACCGCCGGCGCGAATCGAGCGGCGTGGGCCCGGGCAGCGGCCTTGGGCAGGATTTCGCCGAACATGATTATCGACAGCAGAGCAGTCAGGCCGCCGACAGACGCTGCCACGGGGTGGCTTCGCCCTAGATCCTCGAATACGACGAAGCTGATCGCGAAGAAGAGGATGTTGACCGCGGTGTTCGCGATCAGCACGGTCATCAGGACGCGGCGCGGATGCTGCATTAACCGCCAGGCCCGGCGTTTTAGCGACCCGCTTGCAGTCCGGAAGTTGCGCAGTTCGAGTCGCGACAAGCCGAAAAGCGCCGTCTCGGAGCCGGAGACGATTCCCGAGCACGCCAACAGCACTACGAGCAGAATCCAATGAGCGACCATCGCCAGCCCATTGTAGCGAGGGTGGGTGGATCAAATACCGGTTTGTAGCTCGACGCGCTTTGAACCGCGACTCCGTGCGGCGACTGGCGGCTACGGCTTGGTGTCGCGATTCTGCACCTTCTCCAGCTCCGCGGTGATCTCGGCGGCATACTCTTCATAGAAGCCCGGCTTGACCAGCTTCTGGGCCTGGACCAGTAGATCCTCCGCCTGCGGGAACTTGCCGAGCAGACGATGCGCTGCCGCCTGGTGCACGTAGGCGGGCACATAGTCGGTGTTCTGATCCAGGATGCTGGACAGCACAGCTATCGCGTCCTGTCCCCGGCCGAGTTTCAGGTAGACGGTACCCAGCGTGTCCAGCACGGCTGGTTCCTGAGTCAAGGCGGCAGCCTTCTGGGCATAGGGCAGAGCCGCCTCGGGTTGGTCGAGCTTATCGCCGAGTATGTAGGCCAGGTTATTCAACGCCTGCCACTGCGTCGGCTCGCGGGTCAACAGGTCTTCGTAGAAGCGCCGAGAGTCTTCGAAGTTGCCTGCCTGCCCGGCAACGATGCCTGCCAGCATGGTCAGTTCGGCTTTCTCGGTATCGACGGTGGCTGTAGCCAGTAACTCCTCGATAATGGAACTGGCCTCGGAGTACGATTGGCTCAACTGCAGCGCCGCAGCGATCATCAAGCGGCTGAAGCGCCGTTGGCTCTCATCCGCCGGCGGCTCGCGCAACAACTCCAGAGCTCGGTCCTGGCCGACCGCCGCGATCGCGTCCTGGGCGACCTGCCCAGCAAAGGAAACTGACAGGGCCGGCAGGCGGGCCGCTGCCTCGCGCCAGTGGACGATCGCTTCTTCGGCCCGCCCCGCGTTGGCCAGCAGGCTCGCGTAAGCCCCGGTGACGCCAGGGATACGGCGCTCCTGCGGCACAGCGTTCTCGTAGAACGCGATACCCCGCTCATGAGCCTCGCACTGGGCACAGCCCTGGAGGAAGCGGGCTACCATATCCGGGCGAAATCCGCTGAGTTGGGCAGCCCGGTCCAGGTGCTGGAGCGCTTCGGCACACTCGTCGCCGCGCCGGTTCTCCTCGTCGCGTTGGCGGGCCAGAGCGATAGCCCCGCGCACCTGGAACCAGAACGGCGACTGCGGATAGCGATTGCTCATCCGAATGGCGATTTCGTTGGCCTCGTCGTAGTGCTGCTTCTCGAGCCGCAGGTTGATGAGCGACTGGGCGATCGTCTGGTTATTGGGGTTCTGTTCGAGAAGCGATTCCAACTCGCTAAAAGCGAGGCCCGGCTGCCCGGTCAGATCGTAGGCCCGGGCCAGCATCCTGCGCGGCTCGAGGTCGAAGGCGTCGGGATGGTTGGCACGAAGGTCCACCAGGTCCATTATGGCCGGATTCCACCTGCCTTGCCCGGCGTAGCATCTCGCCCGGCGATAGAGTCCTTGAGCGTCCTTCGGGAGATTCTCCAGGTAGAGGCTCAGCAGCTCAATGGCCTTGTCGAGGTCGCCGCGCTGCCGTTCAGTCTCGGCTCGCAGCAGCAAGGCGGTGTTAACGCTGCCATCGACGCTCTCGAGCCTGTCGGTAAGTTCGGACGCCCGGTCAAGTTGACGCAACTTGATCAGACACTCGATCTGCTGTGCTCTGATGCGCGGGGTCTCGAAGTGCTTCTCGGCCTCCGCCTTGGCGATGGCCTCGGTCAGCCACTCCAGGGCGACATCCGGACGATTGGCCTTGGTGTAGAAGTTGCCGACCGCAACACAGGCCGGCAAGGTGCGTTCGATGTCCGCGGCGGCCAGGTAGGCCGTCTCCGCCTGCCTGGGGTCCCCGATCAGCATGTAGTAGTCGCCCAACTGCAATTGGGCGGTGATCTTCTCATCGTTCTCCGTTCTGGAGGCGAGGGCTTGCTGGAGGATCTCCAAACCTCTGGCTGGTTCGTCGTGTTGCTGGTAGAAGGACGCCACCTGCCAGATAACTCGCGGCTCGTCAGGCGCCAGCCGGAGGACATCATCGAGACAACGCTTGGCTGCTTCGATCTGATTGATATCTTCGTGGGCGTACAAGCCAGCCAACCGAAGGATGTTCTGGTAATCGTCAGGTTTCTCCTCGCGGGTCTTGAGTCGCCGCTCGATTCCCGTGGCCGGGTCATCTACCTCAGTGACGCGCTGTTCGTACAGCTTGACCCACGGGTCATTGGGGATCAGCTCGAAGCAAGGCCTGATGTACTTCAGGAACATCTGGTCGTCGCGGCGGACCTCGGCGAGCATGGCCAGCCCCTTGTAGGCCTGCCCGTTGGTGGGGTTGATATCGATGGCCCGCTCGAACGCCTCCCGGGCCTGGTCATTCTGCCGTAAATCGAGGTGGGCTTGGGCGAGGAAGATCAGCGTCATACTGTTGCGCGGCTGCATCTCCAGGGCTCGACGGAACGACTCCGCCGCCTGGGCGGGCTGTTTCTGCAACAACTGCAAGCGACCGTAGAAGGTCAGGCCCTCGACACCGTCGATGTTTCGCTTATTGGCTTCGGCGGCAATTGCCTCGGCCTTGGCCCAGTCGGCCTGGTCCTCGCTTTCGTTGGCCCGGCGGAAGCTGAGGACGAACCGCTGGTCCAAAATGGTGCGGGCAGCACGCTCGCCTTGGCGGCGCGCCAACTCGCGTGCCGCGTCGGTGGCCAGCTCGTCGAGCAAGCGCCCC
>JANQGB010000179.1 GCA_028277545.1 Phycisphaerae bacterium
AAAGCAATGTCCGACATCACGCAACTTCTGCTCGCTGCCTACGACGGCGACGACGCCGCCCGTGAGCGCCTCTGGCGGCTCATCTACGACGAACTGCGAGCCATCGCTCACCGCGAACTCCGAGGCGAGCGCACCGATCACACGCTCTCGACGACGGCCCTCATCCACGAAGCCTACCTCAAGCTCGTCGATATTCAGCGCATCACGTGGCAGAGTCGAGGCCATTTTTACGCCTTAGCCTGTAAAGCCATGCGGCAGATTCTGATCGACTACGCCCGGCGGCGGGATGCAATAAAGAGGGAGGGTCGCAAGCGCCAGGTCGCGCTCGACGAGGCCCTGGCAATGGCAGCCATGGACAGCGAACTGCTCCTGGAACTCAATGAGGCGCTGGAGCAGCTTGCCCGGCGTGATTCCCGTCTCGCCGAGGTCGTCGAGTGCAAGTTCTTCGGGGGGCTGACGACGAAGGAGACCGCCGAAGCGTTGGAAGTCGGCGTGCGGACGGTGGACCGGCTCTGGAAACGAGCCAGGGCCTACCTGCTCCATGCCTTGCGAGACGATGAGCCGGATGATGATTCGACGGACGACGCCGGCGATTCGTAACCCCGATCCTTGGCTTCCGCGTTCACTCTTGATCAGGAGATAGCCATGACGGAAAACTCCCATGAGAGGTGGTGGCACGTCGATGCCCTCTTCGCCGAGGCGCTCGACCTAGTCGCCGAAGGAAGGGCGGCCTTTCTCGATGAGGCGTGCGCGGGCGACCCAGGTCTAAGGCGCGAGGTGGAGGCCCTGATCGCAGCCCACGAGGACGCCGAGGCGATGGCTTTCCTTGACGATCCGCTCATGCGTGTCGAGGCACCGCTCTTGCTTGGCCTGGAAGGAGAGACGCCGGCGAGCCCTCTGCCGTTTGAGGGACAGCAAATCGGGGCCTACCGTTTGCTTCGTCAGATCGGGCAGGGGGGTATGGGGTCGGTCTACCTGGCCGAGCGTGCCGACGGGCAGTTCCGACAGCGTGTGGCGCTCAAACTTTTGCGCTGGGGTATGTCTTCGGAAGAAGCCATACGGCGATTTCGCCAGGAGCGACAGATCCTGGCGCGTCTTCAGCATCCGAGCATCGCACTGCTGCTTGATGGGGGTGTGATGGAGGCCGGGCAGCCGTATCTGGTGATGCAGTACGTTCAGGGTAAGCCCATCGACGACTACTGCGATAGCAAGAGGTTGAGCATCAAGGAACGACTACGCTTGTTCGCGACCGTGTGCGAGGCGGTGCAGTATGCGCATCAGAGCCTGGTCGTTCACAGAGACCTGAAGCCCTCAAACATCCTAGTGACGGACGATGGGCAAGTGAAGCTGCTCGATTTCGGGATTGCTAAGGAACTCAATGCCGCGCATCTGGACGTGGCAACCGTGCTTGAGACGCAGACAGGCCATCGCTTGATGACGCCGGCGTACGCTTCGCCGGAGCAGGTTCGGGGTGAGGCGATCACGGTGGGGAGCGATGTCTATGCTTTGGGGGTGTTGCTCTATAAGCTGCTCACCGGGTGTCTTCCCTTGGTCTTCAACGGGGCGTCGCCGAGTGAGGTGGAACGGGTAATCTGCGAGGAAGAGCCTGAAAAGCCTTCGGTAGCAGTGCAAGGAATACCGGAGAATTTAAAGGCTGCGCGCTCGATCCATGGAGGGTCATTGCAGCGTCAATTGGCCGGGGACTTGGATAACATTGTGTTGAAGTCCTTGCAAAAGGAGATAGAGCATCGGTACGGGTCCGTAGAGCAATTCGCATCAGATATCGAACGGTACTTGCTCGGGCAGCCCGTAACGGCAAGACAGCCATCATGGGGATATCGGGTAGGTAAGTTTGTGCGACGCCACCGTGTGGCTGTGGCCGTATTTACACTGCTTTTCTTAACGCTCGCCGGGGGTATTGTCAGCACGACATGGCAGGCTCAGCGAACAGAGCAGCAAAGGAAAGTTGCGCTCTCACGCTTCCTGGCCACTCAAGCAATCAATCAGATGGGCGAACAACTTGATCTGAGCTTATTGATGAGTGTAGAAGCCCTCAGACTTGCAGATACGTATGAGGCGCGCAATAGCATATTGGCAGGATTACAGTACCGCCCCAATCTTGTTGGTTTTATAGACAACGGTGTAAGAGAGGTTGTCGTCAGGCCGGACGGAGCCGTTCTGGCTTCGCTAAGAAAAGAGCAAGATATTGCCCTCCAATTCTGGGAGACGCGGAGGCTGCAACCCTTTGGCAAGCCGATTCCACGTAAGGAGAGGTTTTCAAAGATAGTTTATAGTCCGAAGGCATCCCTCTTCGCTTCTGCAATCGGGAGCGCTCTCTGGCTATGGAACATGAAAACAAGGCGAGTCAGCAGCCTCTCTAATCAGGGCAGTCCAATTACGCATTTAGCTTTCAGCCCAGACGGAAGGCTACTCGCCTCTTTAAGCGTCCATCTTTTTGGAGCTGGGTCCAATGTTATGAGAAATGGACGTAGACCAACAAGCAAGGATCTAGCTGATCAGCACAGAGCGGCAACAGAGAGCTCTCTTCGACTCTGGGACACTCAGACGCACCAGTCCTTAATTGAGCCGTTCCAGCACATCAGCCCGGTCACAGATATATCCTTTAGTGCAGACGGGCAGTTGTTGGCATTGGCCAGCAGAGACGGAAGCGTTCGGCTATGGGATACACTGAACCGCCGTTTCGTTGGAAAGCCCTTCCGGCAAGGCAGTTCGTCTGCAAGAGGCTATGGCCTGGTCACAAGCGTCATTTTCAGCCCGGATGGACGACTTTTGGCCTCTGCGACAACTAATCACCTGGCAAATATACTCGTGGCGCATAGCGCCCCTACTGTAGGGCAATCCGCTCCTTACCTCTTCGGAGAAGGGGGCGCAGTAGTA
>JANQGB010000017.1 GCA_028277545.1 Phycisphaerae bacterium
CTCACAGCCCATATTCATCGCACGCCGTCAGGGCGGGCGGGCGGATGGCGCCGTGGCCAATCCCCGTCAGGCCAAGTCGCGGTGCAACTATAGTAGTTATCGGCACCAACCGGACGGAATTGCAGTTCCGGGTGGCAATCAAACACATGGGCAGTCCGGGAGTTGACCTCGATCAGCGCGCTCTGGCCCAGACTCGCTATCCAACGATCTCGTGCACCGCGTGGACGGCGATGCCGCGACGCCTGTCTTCAGCGTACGTATACCTCTGCAGCCCTACACTGCGTTTGGGTGCTCGACTTCGCCGCGTTCCAGGGTGCGTTCGGCAGCGCGCCCTGACGCCGTCAACGCGCGTGGCGCCAGCGCGTATTGGTTGCCAGCGCCGCTACCGCTCTGCTGGTGCGGGACGAGTATCGGAACGCGCTTCCCAAGAACCTGCCGAATCGGCTATCCTGAGCGGGTATGGTTGGCGGGCTCGAGGAGGGTCCGCCACCGTTTGGGAGGCGCAACACATGCCATCACTGATCGTCACCAGCATGCCGGACAAAGCCAACTGGTTCCGGCTGACCAAGCGTACCCTGACGGCCGGGCGAGATCCGGCCAACGCAATTCAGATCACGGACGACAAGGCTTCGCGGAAGCACTTCCAGGTTCGCTTCCAGGACGGTCTTTACCTGCTGACTGATCTCAAGAGCCACAACGGCACCTATCTCAACGGCAGCCAGGTCCAGGAGGCGCTGTTAAAGGACGGCGACACCATCCAGGCCGGCAAGACCACCCTGGTGTACACGGACCAGGAGATCACCGACCAGACCGACGCCCTGCAGTACTTCAAGAAAGTCTCTCGCCACCTGCGTGACGATCCGACCATCACCGACCAGGGGGAGCGGGGATCGACCGTCATCTGACCTGGTGCGCCGCCCGAGCTGATTGAGCCTGTTGACCGGCCGCCGCCAGCATGGCGGCCAGGGAGTCGACCAGGGGAATGACCGGCCGCCAGCCGACAACTCGCTCGACCTTGGAGCGCTCGCCGTAGCTGACCGGCGGGTCAGCATCCCGCAACCGGGCGGGGTTCACCTGAAGTTGTGGCGATCGACCGGTAAGCTGCCGGAAGTGTTGAAGTACTTGATCGATCGTCGTCGCCACCCCTGAGCTTACGTTGTAGGTCTCGTGAGGCTCGCCCCGCTGAGCGACCGCCCAGTAGGCCCGCACCGCATCGCGGACGTCAATGAAATCCCGGGCAGCCCGGGTGTTGCCGACCTCGATGACCTCGGGCGGATCGGCCTGGGCAAACTGGCCGCAGAGCGAACCGACCACGAGGTTCGGGGAGAGTCCCGGGCCGACAAGATTGAAGGTCCGCGCTACCATCGTCGGAATCCCCAGTTCCCGACCAAGCCGCAAGGCCAGTACCGTCTGGGCCCACTTGGTGTGCCCGTAGGGCGTGGTGCCTCCACAGGGGCTGTCCTCGGTGAGCAGGCCGCCGTCGGGGTGCAGGAACTCGGCAGCCGACCCCACGCTCACTACCCGCACGCCCTCGCAGCCCGCCTGCCCCAGGCCGCGCAGCAGGCCGACCGTGCCACCGACGTTCAGGTGCCACATTCGCCCCTCGCTGGCAGGCGGCATGGCGCCGGCCAGATGAATGACCCACCGCGGTGGATCCTTCCGGGCGATGTCGGCAACCGCCGCGACGTCGGTGACATCGACGCGATGCCAGGCATCTGCTCCGGATGCCTGCTGCCCGGTCACGTCCAGG
>JANQGB010000030.1 GCA_028277545.1 Phycisphaerae bacterium
AATCTCCACCAGGCCGCGTTCCGACAGCTCGGCGTAGGCACGCCGGACGGTGTGCAGGTTCACGGCCCAGGTTTCAGCGGCCTCACGCACCGACGGCAGCCTCTGGCCCGGAGCTATCCGCCCGGTAGCGATCCGATAGCTCAGGGTCTCTGCGATCTGGTGGTACAGCGGCACCGGACTTTCGGGGTCCAAGCTCAATTGCATGAGAGGATGTTACAGAACATTATAACATAGAGCAACACCGCAGCCTGTCGATACTTGTCGTGCCCTGCCGGCTTCTCCAAGACATGGCGGAACCGCCGAAGGCTCGCTGAATCGCGGCGAAACGTGACCGACGCCGAGAACGCACGTGATGCTAAGATACTAAGAACAAAGGTCTTGAGAGCCGAGCGACATGTCTGCACGAGCTCACTTCAGGCACACGCTGTCACGTAGTGCCCATGGTCTTCGGATGCCCACCGGCGCCGGTCGTCAAGCCGCGCCCACGTCGGCGATCGCGGGACCGCGTCGGGGTTGACTTCTCCAGACGTCGCCGCTAATATGCAACTAATGGGTTGCATATAGTGATGGGCAAAACGGAGCAGACCGATGAACGAAACAATCACCGACCGCATTGAGAAGCAGATCGAGTTAAAGGCCCCGGTGGCCCGAGTTTGGCGGGCGCTGACCGACCACATGGAGTTCAGCGAGTGGTTCGGGGTAAAGCTGGAGGCCCCATTCGTGCCCGGCCAGTCGACCCGGGGCAAAATCACCTGCCCGGGCTACGAGCACGTGGTGATGAGCGTAGTCGTGCAGAAAATGGAGCCGGAGCGGTTGTTTTCCTTCAACTGGCATCCCTTTGCCGTTGATCCGAGCGTGGACTACTCGAAAGAACCGCCGACTCTCGTTGAATTCAGGCTGGAACAGGCGGGGGAGGGCACGTTGCTGCGAGTTACCGAGTCCGGCTTCGCCGCCATTCCCGCAGCGCGTCGGGCTGAGGCCTACCGGATGAATGAGGGCGGTTGGACCGAGCAGATGAAGAACATCGAGACTTATGTCACCGGGAAGGCCTGACGGCGTGGCGGGGAGGCTCTCCAGGAAGGCGCCATTGTTCGCGGCCCTGGGTGACGGCACCAGACTGACGCTTCTGATGAAGCTCGCTGACGGTTCGCTGCTCTCGATCACGCGGCTCACCGAGGGCTCGGCGCTCACCCGACAGGCCATCACAAAGCATCTGCGGATACTCGAAGATGCCGGCCTCGTTCGAGGTGTGCGCCGAGGACGCGAGAACCTGTTTCAACTTGAGGCTGATTCACTAAGAGAAGCGCGGGAAGCTCTCGACATCATCTCGCGTGAGTGGGACAATGCGCTGGCCCGGCTGAAGGCATTCGTGGAGGAATGATTCTTCTCGACGGCCCGCGGCGCGAATCGTGGGCCTGCGAGCCGATGCGCGGCTTCGTCGTCTTTCCAGCACCAGCACGAGACGACCGTGCATACCGGAACTCGTGTCGAGCTCATCGGTATCTGCGGTAGCTCAACGCCGGCGTCACCGTCACTCGAGTGCAGTCGGCTGATGAGTTCCGCCGCGCTTGGCAACAGGCGACACCGGAGTTCAAGGCACGCGCCAGGCGCAACCGCCATTTCGCTCCGGGCGTCGACGCGCGGAGGATGACGTGAACGGCAGGATCATACTGGCCACCATCGTGACGCTGGTGATCTTCCACATCGTGGCGTTCGCGGTGTACGGTACCTGGTCGATGTTGACAGGCCTGCAGCCGCCGACTCCCGACTCCCCGGGCACCTTCCTGCTGAGCGTTTTTGTTCAGAAGGTGGGCCACTCGCTGGCCTTCGTGCTGATTTTCTATTTCGGCCGCTCCGTCTTCGGTCAGCGGTGGCTGCTGTACGCCTTTCTGTGGTGGCTGTTCTCTGTGTTTGGAGAATTCGGAGAAGCCATCATGCCCGCCTATTCCGTGCAGGAAGCGTGTGCGGGCGTTATCGCGGAAGCGATCTACTTCCCTCTTGCGGCGTTCATCACCATGCGCCTGATCGTCGGAGGCCGGTTCGGTCATACGGGCGACTGACCAGCGCCAGGACAGCATCGGGCGCTGCGTACCCAGAACCTCGCTCCAGGACTCGGCCGGGTACGCCAGCTTACATTCGAGTCCCACAAGTTTCGCTACTACTTCACCTGGATTGCCGCCTGCCGTCAGTGCGCCCGTTTGGTCCGGGGCCCAGGGCTGGTTTGCGGCTGCCGATCATGCTACGTTACCGATAACGTCATGGCTTGGGGGAGAGCGAGCGAACTGCATGGCCTTGTGAGGAATCGAACATGGATGATCTTGTCTATCTCGACAACGCCGCCACCAGTTTTCCTAAGCCGGAAAGCGTGCACGACGCGGTGCGTTCGTTCTACAGCGAGTATGGCGTGAACCCTGGCCGCTCCGGCTGCGACCTTGGCCTGACCGCCGAGCAGATGATCCACTCCACCCGGCAGCGGCTGTCGGCGTTCTTCAATCCCAGCCTGGAGGCCGCGGGCAAAACGAAAGACCCCAACCGTCTCTGTTTCGCGCTCAACGCGACCATGGCCGTGAACCTGCTTGTCAACGGAACCACTCGTCCCGGCGATCACATCGTCACCACGGACGCCGAGCACAACTCCGTGATCCGACCGGTCAAGCACCGGGGGTTGGCCGAAGTGTCGAGCACTTTCGTCCCGCTCGATGGTGACGGGTTCGTCGATCCTCAGGAGATCCGCAAGGCCCTGCGCAAGAACACCAAGCTGGTCATCGTCAATCACGGCTCCAACGTCACCGGAGTGGTGCAGGATCTGAAGGCCATCGGCGACGTGTGCCGTGAAGCCGGCGTGCCGTTCGCGGTCGATACCGCTCAGACCGCAGGCGTGCTGCCGATTGACATGCACCAGTGTAACATCAGTTTCCTGGTGTTCACCGGGCACAAGGGGCTGCTCGCCCCGACCGGCACGGGCGGCATCTGCGTGGCGGATGACGCCGAGATCGAGGGCACCATCTACGGCGGTACGGGCGTGCGCAGCGCCGAACTGTTCCACCTGAAAGAGTATCCGTACCGGTTGGAGGCCGGCACCCAGAACCTTGCCGGCATTGGCGGCCTCTCCGCCGGACTGACCTGGATCGAAGAACGTGGCATGGAGAACATCTGCCGCCACGAAATGGAACTCCTGGCCAGGCTTCAGGGCGGTCTCGCCGAGATCCGTGGCGTCACCCTTCACGGCACGCGAAACCTCGAGAGACGCGTGGCCACCGTGTCGCTCACGGTGAACGGATTCGACCCGTCCGACGTGGGGACGATTCTGGATGCCGAGTACCAGGTGCAGTCACGGACCGGCCTGCAATGCGCTCCGCTCATTCACCAGCACATGGGAACCGCTCCGCGCGGCACGGTGCGCTTTTCGGTGGGGCCGTTCAATACCGAGAGCGAGATCGACTTCGCCCTCAAGGCTGTTCGGGAGATCGCTTCGGACCGAAATCCGGCGTAGGGGGTCAGGTCAGCGACGAATAAACCAGTTCCGCCACGGCTTGCACCTCAACGCCAAGCCCGTAGTTCTTGTTTATCTCCAGGAGCTGATCGGCACAGTTGTGGCACGGCGTGGCCACGATCTTCGCGCCGGTGGCGCGGATCTGCTCGGCCTTGATGCCCCCCGATGCAACGCGGCGTTCGCCGTACTCGCTCATCGAGAGCATGCCACCGCCGCCTCCGCAGCAGTAATTGTCTTTGCGGTTCGGCGACATCTCGACGAAGTCGCTCACCACGCGGCGCAACACTCGGCGCTGTGGCTCGCTGACGCCTCCCCAGCGCACCAGGTTGCAGGGATCGTGGAGGGTGACACGGTCCTGGTTCTTGGCGGGATCGGGCTTGATCCGGCCGTTATCCAGGTACTCCTCGAGGAGTTCGAGGATGCTGCGCATCGGAACGGCGTATTCCTCCTCCAACCAGTTGGGGCCTTCCCAGCGGAAGGAGCGGAACCCGTGCCCACACTCTGAGAGGATGATCTCCTCAACGCCGAGCTGCCGCGCCTCATCCACGACGCGTCGGGTCAGCTCACCGGCCGACGTGTGGCACCCGGAGAACAGGCCATAGTTGGTCACGTCGAAAAAGCGGCTGGAGAGCGTCCAGCTCTCGCCCGCCAGGTGAAAGATGCCCGCCGCAGCCATCAACGAGAGGGGAAAGAACTTCAGCTCGCGCGGATTGATGAGATAAAGCACCCGGTGTCCGGCCTCATCAATCGGGATACTTACGTCCTCGTCGCCCAGCTCGAGCTGCAGGTCTTCCACAAGCCACTCGGCCGTCGACAACACCTCCTCGCGCGGAATGGCCATCTGGTTTCCGGTTTCGAGTTGGTTGTCAACCGTGCGCTGCAGCCCATCCGGCACCATCTTGACGGAGGCGAGCATGTGCCGGCCTGCTCGGATAATGGCCGCGACGTCGAGCCCCATGGAGCAGTGCAGGCCGCAACGGCCGCACGCCGTGCAGCGACCGTACACAGTCTCGACAAGCTCCTCGAGCGCCTCCGGTGTCAGGTCGCGCGCCCCCACAAGGGACGGGGCCAGCCGGCCCATCAGCGTGTGGTGACGGCGATAATGACTGATCACCCGGGCAGCCTTGGCGCCGGGTACGTTCGGGGGCTCTGGCTGGGACTGATAGATGTGGCAGGATTCGGCGCAGAGCCCGCACCGGACGCAGGCGTTCATGTGGTAGGCGGCCAGGCCGTGGGCGGCACGTTGCAGCGCGGCCCGGGCCTGGGCCGCAAACTCGCGTCGTGACTGACCGTTATCGCCCATGCACGCTACTCCGTGCCCGCCGACGACGGGGGGTACACGCCGCGGTATCCCAGCCGTCGCCCGTAATCCCCTCGTGCCACGAAAAAAAAGCACGCGTGCCGGAGCTTGCC
>JANQGB010000280.1 GCA_028277545.1 Phycisphaerae bacterium
AGGTCGTGGCACGCCTCCCATCGGGTCGTCGTGCGGGCGTCCGTTGGCCTGGTTACGCACGCAGCCTTCGGCGACCTCCACGAGGGCTTCCGTGACTCGCTGCCGAACGCGCTCCTGTAAGTCGAAACTGAGCCGGTCGGCCTCGCCGCGGGCGTCGGCAATCCGCTGAGTGGCCAGGAGTTGCGTCTGACGGATGGCGAGCACCAGCCCCACGCCGGCCAGTACCACAGCCAACACGACGACGCCGAGCGCCGCCATGGTCCTCGGAGCTGGGTTGCGCGCGGAATCCGCCATGATCTTACGCGCTCGTCAACGGCCCGCTGCATTAAGCCCGATCGGCAACGTGCGCCGACCGTAGGGCAGAAGCCCGCGACGACGCGGCCGCGACGAACGCTTAACACAAGGTTGACGCCGAAACGTCCTTTTGGCAAGCGCCGGCGCCCCAAAGCGACAACCGTGACGCGGCCGGTGGCTGGAAATAGCACTTCTGAGAGGCTATATTCTCCGAGCTTGAGGTGTCCCTCGAAGAGAGGAACCGTCCAATACGGCAGGACAGGAGACGCTTGGTGAGCAGGCCAACGAAGGAACAGGTCATTGACCGGCTGAGAACCGTCAACGATCCCGAATTGCACAAGGATCTGGTGACGTTGAACATGGTCAAGGACGTCGTCATCTCTGGCGGGAAGGTTCACGTTCACGTGGAACTGACCACGCCCGCCTGCCCCCTGAAAGACCGGATATCGGCTGACGTGCAGACTGCCGTGGGGCAACTGGCCGGCGTTGACGAAGTGACGCTGGAGTTCAGCGCCCAGGTGCGCGGACAGTCGCGTGCCGAGGACAAACTGCCCGGTGTCAAGCACGTGCTGGCGGTCGGCGCCGGTAAGGGCGGAGTCGGCAAGAGCACCGCGGCGGTGATGCTGGCTACGGGTCTGGCTCGCAGCGGGGCCTCGGTTGCTCTGCTGGATGCGGACATATACGGCCCCAGCATTCCGACCATGATGGGGGTGCGGGCCGCCAAGCCCGTTGTCGATGGCGAGCTGATCCTGCCCATCGAGGCGGCCGGTGTGAAGTTGATCAGCATCGGGCTGATGATCCCGCCGGAGCAGGCCGTTGTCTGGCGGGGGCCGATGGTGCACGGCGTGGTAACCCAGTTCCTGCAGCAGGTGAAATGGGGGGAAGTCGATTACCTGGTCGTAGACCTGCCGCCGGGAACCGGTGACGTACCACTGACCCTGGCACAGGCCATCCCCTTCATTACCGGCGCAGTCATCATCTGTACGCCGCAGGACGTGGCCTTGGCCGACGCCAGGCGGGCGGTCCGTATGTACGAGCAGCTGAACGTCGGCTGCCTGGGCGTCATCGAGAACATGAGCTACTACGTATGCCCGGAGTGCGGCCATCGCGACGAGATCTTCGACCACGGCGGGGCGGAAGTCGCCGCCCGGGAGCTGGGCGTGCCGTTCCTGGGGGCTATCCCGCTCAACGGCAAGCTGCGTGCCTTCGCCGATGCGGGGGCGCCGGAGAAGTACTTCACCGAGACCGCTGATAGCGTTCGCCACGCGATCGAGAGCGTGGTGCAGGCGACCGCGGGACAGGTCAGCGTCAGAAGCGCCGAACAAGCCGATCAACCGACGTTGACCATCGAGTAGGCGGCCGAGTGCCCGGCTAATCATGCACGCGGTCGCTACCCAGCGGCACGCATGGCAGCCGGCGACGGTTACATGTCAGGAGACCACATCATGCGTCTGGCCGAATCTCTGGCTGAGCAGGTAGACTACGCCAGGAAGTGGACACAGGGGTTGATAGCGGACCTGTCGGGCGATGATTGGACGTTCCAGCCCCAGCCAGGCGTCCAACACCCGCTGTGGATTTGCGGCCACCTGGTGTTTGCCCAGAACGCCCTGGTGTTTCAGCGGTGCCTGCGGCAGGAAGGTGGGCTCGACGATGCCTTTGCCTCGCACTTCGGCATCGGCAAGCCGGTGCTGTCCGCCGCTGAGCATGACTATCCGACTCCTGAGGATGTTGTGGCGCGGATGGCCGACTTTCACCGTCGAACGACCGAAGCGATTCGATCGATGAGTGACGACTTGCTGGCCGAGGCAGCCTATGCCGCGGACGGGACGAGTGAACACCCCCAGTATCGTAACAAGGCCGGGGCGGTCGCCCATGTGGCCCGCCACGAAGCCTTCCACGCCGGCCAACTGGCCATGCTGCGGCGCCTGCTGGGCAAGACCTTCCTGCGGTAGTGTAGCGCCGCCAGTTTCAAGCACGAACGTCGCGTGCCCGGGCCGCGAGCGCTACCAGACGGAGGCCTCCGCGTACTGCTCCGTCCGATCCGAGTCGCCAAGGTAGGTGCCGTCCCTGGGGTCAGGGATGACGAAACAGAACGCGCTGCCTTGCCCTGATCCGTCGGATTCGACCCACAGTCTTCCGCGATGACGCTCCACTGTCTTACGGCAGATAGCCAGGCCGATGCCGGTGCCCTCGTATTCGCCGCGCCCGTGCAGGCGTTTGAACGGAGTGAAGACCTGGGCGGCGTATTCCGGTGCAATGCCGATACCGTTGTCGCGTACGGCCAGTACCAGTTCGCCACGCTCGTTATCCGCGGAGCAGCGAACGACGGGGCGTGTTCCGGAGTCGACGAACTTCAGGGCGTTGCAGATCAGATTCTGATAGAGCTGCGTGAGCATGGTGGCATCACCATAAACCTCCGGCAGATCGTCCCTGGTGATCTCGGCTCCGGTCTCAGTGATACGGGCCGACAATGCCTCCAGGGCCTGGTCGACACACGTACTCAAGGAGACAGGCTCGCACTCCATAACGGACCGGCCCGCCCGGGAGAGACGGAGCAGCTCCTGCACCAGGGCCTGCATTCGTGACGAAGCGTCGATGATGAACTCGAGGTCCCTGGCAGCGACCTCCGGAAGATCTTCTCCAAGGTCCCTGATCAGCAGCTCGCTGAAGGAGGTCAGCTTGCGGAGGGGTTCCTGAAGATCGTGGCTGGCGACGTAGCTGAACTCGTCGAGCTCCGCATTCTTCAGGGTGAGTTCGTGGTTGGCGTGCGCCAAGTCGGAGACGCTGGCCTGCAGGGCCCTGTTGGCTGCCCGGCTGGCTCCGCTGGCGTCGGCCAGCGCCTGGTTGGCTCGTTCCAGGGCGGCGGCGTGCATCTTCAGCGCTTCCTCGGAACGCTTGCGCTCGGTGATATCCTCCGTTACAGCAATGTGGTGGCTCGGCATCTCGCCCGGAGCCCACATGGGCGAGACCGTCAGATTCACCCAGACAGAAGAGCCGTCCCTGCGCGAGTAGCGTTTCTCGATAGAGAACTCCCGGATCTCTCCATCCTGGAGCCTGGCCATGTTCTCGAGTTCGGCGCCGACATCGTCCGGGTGTGTCATGGCCGTGAAGGTCGTTGACCTCACTTCCTCTTCTGAGAGTCCGACGACGTCGCAGTACTTCTTGTTGACTCGGACGAAGCGCCCGGTGTCCGTCTCAACCTGGGCAACGCCCACCGCGGCCTGTTCGAAAACCGCCCGGATTCTCTCTTCGCTCTGGCGCAGGGCATCCTCCACCTGCCGTCGCTTAAAGGCAATGCCGATGCTGGTGCCGATCCCTTCGAGGAAGGTCACCATCTCGGCGCTTGCCATGCCTTGGCGCCGGTCGTTCAACTGCAGCAGTCCAATGACTTCCGTCCCGGAACGCAGGGGAACGAGCACGACTGACTCGTAGCCTACGCCGTTGCACCGGTTGCGAATAGGCGCCAGGCTCTCCTGCCCGGTCGTGCAGGCCAGCAAATCCGTCGTGCTGTTAGTCCAGAAGCTCCGGCCCTCGGTGAAGAATGGTTTCGAGTCGTCGGTCCTGCCGCGGATCACGTTGCCGCACATGCATTCGAGGACGGGATTGCCGTCCGCGTCGCGCTGCACTTCGCCGGTTGCGTCCCGTGGACAGAGGTAGCGTTCGGCTTCCACGAAGTCCGAGGGAAAGCCCAGTACCGAATAGTAGGGGTAATCGGCACCGCTCTTCAGGCGAATGGCCACGGCTTCGAAGCCGGTGAAGGCCTTTATGGCTGAGAGCAGGTCCTCGATGACGTCCAGGCCGGCGCCGGAACGGTTGAGCAGCTCGAGCACCTGGCTGACCAGCGCCCGACGCTGCTCGGCTCGTTTGCGCTCGGTGATGTCCTCGTAGGTCCCCAGGAGGCCGACGATGTTGCCGAGCCGGTCTCGCAGAGGGATCTTGTTGACGCGTAGAAAGCCAACCTGTCCTTCGGGCCTGGCTACGCGCTCCTCGCACTCCAACCGCGCCTCGCCCGATTCTATGACCCGGAGATCATCCCTTCTCTGGTCATCGGCGCGATTGCGCCAGGCCAGTTGATGGTCGCTCTTTCCTACGATGTCAGTCGGTGTCTCCAGCCCCGCGTCGAGGGCGGCGTGCCGGTTGCAGCCCAGGTAGTTGAGGTCTCGATCCTTCCAGTACACGCCAACCGGAATGGAGTCCAGCACGAGCCGCAGCATCTGCCGTGACTCCCAGAGCGAATTCCTGGCTCGATCGCGTTCGCGGACTCGCTGACCCAGTCGTCCCGTGATCAGGAATATACCCGCCGAACCCAGGAGCCAGAGGAAACCGTGCCCCCAGGCGACATTGATCATTTCCGTCCGGGCGATTGCTCTCAGCGGAGCCAGGGGCACCGAGACGCTGACGCCGCCACGAATGTCACCCACCTGGTGGCCCTGCTTGGCATGGCACTTCAGGCATCTCTGTTCAGTGATCACCGGACGCATCAGTCGCAAGCACGGATCGCCGCTGATCTGCTCCACAGTAGTGACCTCTGACGCGCCTCTTGCAAGAGCCCGCAATGCTTCGGCCTCCCAGGCGTCGGGGCCGTTTTCTGGGCGGAGTGGCGTGAGGCTGGTGATGTGGCCGCGCAACCCGTACTGTTCGGCCCCGAGTTCATGGACCTGGCGGGTCATGTAGGCCGGGTTGATCAAGGTCAGCAGGCGGCCCGACGGCGTAGTGATGTCACGCTCGGGCACGCCAGCCAGCAGGGGATTGGGTGGCGTCTTCTGCGTGGCTGGCACGTACAGCCCGCCGTGCTCTGTGACCCAGCGCCGATACACCAGGTCCTTCTCAAACGCGGATCGAGCGTGATGCCGGGCGACTTCCAGCGTCTTGCTGTTGTGGTGGACCAGATTCCAGGCCAGCACGGCGCCAATGAGCATTGTCCAGACAGCCAGTAGCGTCAGTGTATAGCGCCCCAGCAGGAGAGGCTTCGAGTTGGTCGCGGTGAAGTCGGACATGATCCGGTTCTTCTTTGTCTGCTCGCCGAGAAAGCGGCGTAACTGCTCCATGCGACCCTGGGCTCACACTCGGTATGATTTGCAGCCGGGCCAGTTTGGAGGAGGATAGCCCGCCTGGCACGACGACGTGTGTCGCTATTCGGACGCTTGATCTGACACACCGGTTCACCGCGGGCGTTCGCGTGCTTGCCGATGATCTTGTCCGTACGAGTTGGCCGCTATCCTGTTCGGAGATATATCGTCAAGGCCGACGGCGGCCTGGGGCTCAAATACCGGCCTGCTCCAGCGCTATGTTAATGGCCGGTATTATGGGGCTGACGCCGTGCCGGATTGGGCTGCGGCTGTGTTTGAGTATCTCCCCGCACCGGTCCTGCTCGAGTCCTCGGCGAATGGCGGCTAGGTGTCAGGTCGGCGTTCGAGTTCGTCAACGGTTCGGGGCCAGTCGTCCTTCAGCAGGCGTGAGAGGGAGCGATCGGCCAGGATCCGGCCGTTGGTTTGACATCGCGGGCAGTAGTTGGTTTCGTTCTCGGCATAGCGGATACGCTGCACCGTTGTGTTGCAGGACGGGCACGCCTGGCCAAAACGCCCGTGAACGGCGAAGCCCTCTCGGAATGCGGTGACGTCTCTGTTGGTGGGGAACCTATCACCAAGCTCGGTGCGCAGCGCCTCGATCCAATGCTGTAGCGTCTGGCAGGTGCTGGCATACAACCGGGCCGCTTCGTCGTCGGTGAGCCGGCTGGTCAGCTTCACGGGTGACAACCTGGCGGCGTGCAGGATTTCGTCAGAGTAGGCGTTGCCGATTCCACTGAACAGCCGGGGATCAGTCAGTGCCCGCCTTAGTGTGTGATTCTCGCGCCTCAGCGTCTTGCGGAAGGTGTCGCAGTCCGTCTCCAGGACCTCGAGTCCGCCGGGATCGTGCAAGGCCAGAGCGTCTGTGCCGCGGACCACGTGTAATGACGCCCGGCGCCTGGAGCCCGCCTCGGTTATCACCAGGGTGCCGGACGGGAAATCGAACGCTGCCAGGGCGAGCTTGCCGGGCAGCTTCGCCTGGGGGCCTTTCCATCGGAACCGCCCGGCGATCATGAGGTGGAACACGAGAAACACCTCGCCGGACAGGCGCACCACGACACGCTTGCCCATCCTCCCAACCTCTTCGACTGTCCGGCCCTCTGTGTCGCTGAGCGGCGGATCGACGGACCGAACCAGAAACGGGTTGACCGCCCGCACTTGTTCCAGAGATTGTCCCAGAACCCGGGCTCGCAGCGCATCTACATAAAGAGTGATGTCAGGAAGCTCAGGCATAGCGGATCACTATCTTAATGCCCACCGGAAGATTGTCGAACGCGGCGTGGTCTTTTGAAACTGCGGTGCGGCGATAAGTCAGGCACGACCGCTCGGGATTGCGATGGATGCCGGGTGTCGCCATAATGACGACCAGACGGGGGGCGTACGCGGTCAGCCCCGGCTTCCGATCCTCTCGAAGATGAAGAAACATGCTGGCACAAAGTGACGTCAACAACGCCGTTCTGGTGGCGTCGTTCGCGCTGTACACGCTCGTGATTGTGGGCGTGGGGTTGTATTCGACCCGCTACGCGCGGCGCAGCGACGAGGACTATTTTCTGGCGGGTCGGTCCCTGAAGAGTTGGGTGGCGGCTCTGTCCGCTTCGGCGTCCAGCGAGTCCGGCTGGGTCACACTGGGGTTGGTGGGGTGGGCTTTTGCCAACGGGGTAGAGGCCTACTGGATCATCCCGGGATGTTTGTGCGGCTTCCTGTTCAATTGGTTCGTGGTGGCCGGCCGGCTGAGCGATCACTCACGAGCCTTGGGTGCTCTCACCGTGCCGGACTATTTCGCGCTGCGCTTCCGGGAGCGCTACCCCATCGTACGCGTTCTGGCAGTGGTGGTGATACTGAGTGCCATGATGCTCTACGTGGCCGCTCAGTTCGCGGCCGCCGGCAAGTCCTTTGCCGTGCTATCACAGCACGTGGACTACAAGGTCGGCGTGCTCATCGGGGCGGCCATCGTGCTGATCTACACCGTCGGCGGCGGGTTCCGGGCAGTCTGCTGGACCGACTTTCTGCAGGCCTTGCTGATGGTGTGCACGCTGGTTGTGTTTCCGATCTATCTGTTGTTTCGTGGCGGCGGCTTCGAGAACACCTTCGACCAACTGCGCCAGGTGGACCCCCACTTGCTGGAGTTCACGCCGCAGAAGACCGGTCTGGCGTTTGCCGGCTTTCTGCTGGGCTCGGGCGCGCTGGGTATCAACTTCGGCTACCCCGGACAGCCGCATGTGCTGGCCCGGTTCATGTCTCTCAGGAGTCGCAAGGAGGCTGCGCTGGGCGGGGTCCTCGCCTTCTTCTGGGGACTGCTGGTTTACTGGGGAGCGGTGACGGTCGGCCTCATTGCCCGGGAGATGGCTGCTCGCGGCGCCGACTGGGCCCAGGTAATGCTCGATCCGGGGACCGAACAGCAGGAACTCGCTCTCCTTCTGTCGGCGATGCACCTGCTGCCCGGCGTCCTGTCTGGCCTGGTGCTGGCGGCGGTTCTGGCAGCGATCTGCTCGACGGCGGACAGCCAGCTTATCGTTGCCGGCGGAAGCGTGGCCAACGATCTGTACAGTCGACTGGTGGACAAGACCGGCAAGACGGCCCACCTGCTGCTCAACCGTGCGACCATCCTGGCGTTGGGCATTGTGGCGGTTCTGCTCGTCATCCGGCAGGATGTCGAAGTGTACACCTACGTGCTGAC
>JANQGB010000336.1 GCA_028277545.1 Phycisphaerae bacterium
AGCCAGGCGACCAGCACCATTCCTCCCAGAAGCAGTACGACACCGGGTATCCACTGGTGATCGCCGAGTGCTTGCACCGGCTTGACGACTATCAGAACCAGACCAGCGAGGGATACCGCCAGGCCCGCTGCCACCCGTTTCGGTACGAAGCTCCCGCCGACCAGCCAGTAAGGCCAGATGTTCTCGATGGTGACCGCAAAGACACGGGCCAGGCTCTGGCTCTTGTCCGCTCCGGAGGGTACGTCCTTGAGGATCAGCAGGAGAAGCAGATTGCAGCCCGTGTACCCGGCCGACACCAGGAACAGATTCTGCCAGCCCTGGGCGCTGTGCGGTCTGCCAAGAACCAGCGTGGCTATGATCGGCGCCAGCGCCGCCCCGATATTGACCACCCAATAGAAGATCCCCCATCCCATCGAGGAGTTCTCCTTGGTCAGTTTCTGGGCGATCGAGCCCTGCAGGGCTGGTTTAAAGAACGCCGTACCGGTGGCCAGCACCAGGATGCCGAAG
The DNA here is from genome assembly GCA_028277545.1 of Phycisphaerae bacterium. Lineage (GTDB taxonomy): Bacteria > Planctomycetota > Phycisphaerae > UBA1845 > UBA1845 > JANQGB01. Next base: position 508 of record JANQGB010000336.1, read on the forward strand.
AAGAACCCGTAGTAGCTGTGCAGGTAGGCCATTATCAGGTAGCCCACCACGTTGAGGCTGATAGCGCCGGCCAGCACGCGCTTGTAGCCGTAGCGGTCGGCTATCCCGCCAGTGAACATGGGCAGCCACGACTGCAGGATGGCCCACCAGGCGTAGATCCAGCCCTTGTGCATGGCGGTCAGGTGCAGCCCGCCCGGTTCGGTGGCCTGCATGATGTAGATGGGCACCAGCGCCCGGATGCCGAAGTAGGCCAGCCGTTCGAACATCTCGATCGTGTTGAGAAGCCAGTAGGTGGGGCCGAACGCTGATCCGGTGTGTGGTGCCTCAGTCGTTTCGGCGCCGGTCGCGGTAGCGGTCGATTGTTCGTCGGGCTTTCGTGAAGTCATGACCCCTCCAAGCAGTAAGCGTGGAATCTGGCCGGTGTGGCCGCGGCGTTGGACGGTGAGTGTTGCAGAACCGTTCAGCCGCGTCAACCGGATGCCAGCAGGGCGTACAGCCCGTCCCAGGCCAGGACTTTCAGGCCCGCCACGGTCAGGGCGACGCGGTAGATCACGACGAAGCGGTCCTCGGACACGCTTCGCAGCAGCCGCTTGCCCAACAGTGTGCCCGGGATGACCACCGCAATCATGGCCAGCGTGATGGCCCCCAGCCGGGTGTAGTCAAATGATCGAATCCACAGAAAGACGGGGATCTTGACCACGTGCAGCAGTATCTGACAGGCGGCCTTGGTGGCGACCAGACGCTCTTTCGGAAAATCGCGACGGGCGAACAGCGGTGCGATCAGCGGGCCGACGGCGCCGACGGTCAGAGCGGCCGTGCCCGCCACTGCGCCCAACAGCGGGAAGTCCCACCAGGTCCCGCCGGCGGACCCGGACCTGCGTTTCGGAAGGTGGGCGGCCACCAGCACGTAGGCGCCCACCGCCAGCTTGAGATAAGGCTCGCTCTTGTCCGCAGCCCCTACCGTTACCAGCAGCAGGATGCCGAGTGTGCCGCCGGGCACCACGCCGACCAGGAAGCGCCCCAGCGTTGCCCAATGCACGTTGCGCACGAAAACCGCCATGCGCGTCGAGTTGCTGGCCAACTGCACGGCCGCGTGGGTGGGAATGGCTTCGGAGTGGGGGAGGAAGCAGAAGATAGTGGCCAGCAGCATCATGCCGCCGCCCATTCCGACCATGCCGGACATGGCTGAGGTCAGGAAGGCGGCTATAACGAGAACGATGACCGCGGTCATGGCACTCGCATCCTATGCGGCCGGAGGTGTCCTGGCCACGACTGGCACCTGAGTGCCGATCGGCTTCGGGCTGCGCACAAGAAAAGGGCCCGGCGCTAAGTGCGCCGGGCCCTGGCAATGTAATGGAGTATGGGTGTCGCCCGTTAGCTGCTGAGCATGGCTTGGGCGTCTTCAAGTTCCTCCTGCAGGCTGGCCTTGACGTCCTCCAGTTGCTCGGCAGTTATCCCGACGATGGCCAGCATTTCCTCGGTGAGTTCCTGATGCTGCGCCGTAAGGTAGAAGCCCAACTGCTCCTGGCAGCAGAGCACGTCGGCGACGTGCACGGTGCAGCCCAGTTTCTGCAGCTCGGCGCTTAGCTTCTCCGGGCAATGGTGGAAGCCGACCACCGCCCGAAGATGGCGGGGGAACTTCCACTTGGTGGTAAGGGCGTTTCCGAAGGCCTGGTGGTCCGCGCCGATGACCTGGGCCTCGGCTTCGAGGAACGACATCTCGCCACCCGCGCTGTTGGCGATGACCTCCCGCAACTGGTCGGCCGAGACCTGCCGTTCGATCAGGATGCCGATGTCGTGGATCAGACCTGCCAGGAAGACTTCGTCCAAGCCGGCCGGTTGGCCCGACGCCTTGGCGATCAGGCGGGCCGCGACTCCCACCGCGACGCTGTGCTGCCACAGGTCCTTGGCGCTGAACTGCTCCGACATCTGGCCGCTCTTGAACAGCCGGGCGATGGAGGCCGCCACCGAGATGTTCTTCACCGCGGACATGCCCAGCAACACGATAGCCCGGTCGACGCTGGCTATCTGCCCCGGCAGGCCGTAGAACGCTGAGTTAACCACCTTCAGCACTTTGGCCGACAGCGCCGGGTCGGTTTTGATGACCTGGTGCAGGTCGCGGGCCGTGCTGTTGGGATCCTCCACCAGCTCGATGATCTTGACGGTCACCTCGGGCAGAGTCGCGATATCACCGACCGTCGCCAGGGCCTTGGCCACGACGGCGTTTTCTCGGCTGGCTACTTCAACTGTCATACTGGCATCCTCTCGTCGTTTGCGCGCCCAGCGGACGCCTCCCCGCTGCGGCAAGCCGATACGGGTGATTCATCGTCCCATCATTCGGTGGTCTTGATGTCAAATGCCGCGGCAGCGAACCGGTCCGATAAACACGGTTTCTGTGGGCCGTAGTCTAGTGCCTCCGAACCAGTGGATCGCAAGGAGCCGCGAAGTTCAGTTCGCGCGGACGCCCGGACGTCGACGACGCGGCCTATCCGCGTCGATGGAAGGCGCCCGACCCTCAACGGCAATACAATAGCTGCCCCGGGCCCACCACGGCCGTCCCGGGCGACCCGACGCCGGCCCTGATCGCCTTCCTGGCGCCGCCGGGCGATCACACCGGAAAGAACGCATCACGAGGGGGCGGAGCGCAACTCGCACTGGGCACTGCTGCGCAGGGTCGTTGGTGTCGGCAGCTGTGAGCGTGCCATTTCCTCGACAACGGTGCGGGCAGGATGCATGCGGTACGAACCGGCGATGACTTTGCGCAGTAGTAACAGCATGGTTGGCGACTGCGCGAGGCCGCCCGGCGCAGGCAAGCCGCCGTGCCGGGCAACGAACTCCGACACTTCGTCGAGCGGAGACTCCACGCGCCCCCAGCCGCGGGGGAAGGCGCCAACAGCTCATCGCCCCGCAGGCGAGATCCCCCGGGCTGCCGCGGATGCACGCCCCGGCAGATGAGTGGAGGTGGGCGGCGACGTGTCACCCTATGCGTAAAGCATGACTTATCTTGCATGCACACAGAAATAGCGGGACCGCTCTTGGTGCAGATACCGCTGGCACAGGATGTGGGCACTATCAGCCGGGCGCCGGCGAGCTAAGCGGCGGATCGTGGGTCGCGGCTTTCGGTGTCCATGTTAAGACGGGAGACAGTCGAAGGCATGGATGTGTTATACTGGGTAACTTAGGAGATTTCTGCCCAGGCTAGAGCAACCAGGAGAATGAGAAGTGTTCAAATATGGACTGAGGTGTGAGTTGGCGGTGATGGCGGTCGCGGTTGTCTGCATGGCCGGGCCGGCGGCGGGAGAGGTGCAGTACAACATCACAGCGTTGGGCGACATGCACGAGGTATACGGGGTCAACGAGTTGGGCCAGGTAGTGGGAGACCAGGGCAGTGTCACGTTCATGTGGGACAACGGCGTTCAGATCGAGTTGGGCCCCGTGGGCTGGGCTTACGATATCAACGAGTCGTCGCAGGTGGTCGGAACCCGTCGGGGGGGGGGCACCAGGCCTATCTGTGGGAGGACGGCGAGTACGAGCTATTGGGGACGCTCGGCGGCTCGATGTCGGCAGCGCGCGCTGTCAACGACGAGGGGCAGGTGGCGGGGTACGCCCACAACAGCAATGGTGACCAGCGGGCCTACCTCT
>JANQGB010000381.1 GCA_028277545.1 Phycisphaerae bacterium
TGACGGGATCCAGACCCTGGACCAGACCCTGGCGGAGCTGACCGGCCAGGACACCGACGACCAGCGCAAAGCACACCACAGTATCGACTTGCGCCGCCGGCGCACGCGGCTGCGGGAGGTCGCCGGGTGACACCAGCCAGTCAGCCCGCGTAAAAATCTGCCACACCGATTTGACTCCGCCGATTCCAGGAGTACGTTTACCTGTGTCAGACAACTGAATAGCCACGTCGCGGAAGTACTTGGAGCCGTCGCTACCCTGCGACCTGACGTTGGCAGAGCTGGTAACTGCACGCCGTTGCGGGCACGCGCCGCTCAGCAGGTTTTCGCAAGCACGAGGACTTGCCGGGTGATCCGTGCCCCGTTTGTGTTTACACACACCGCACGCCGGACTCCCCGGCCAAGGGAGTTCGGACCCATGAAAGGACGACTGAAGGAACGCCGGGAGGAGCGGACCAGGCTGACCAAGGCCTGCCGCGACATCCTGGACACCGCCGAGCAGGAGGAGCGGAGCCTCACTGCCGAGGAAGAGCAGCAGTGGGAGAAGATGGACGCCGAGATCGAGGCCATCGGCGCCGAGATCGAGCGGCACGAACGGCAGGAGGCCCGCGAGGCCAAGCTGGCCGAATCGCGCGGCCGGCGGACCACGCCGGAGGGACCGACCGCCGGTGACGATCCCGAGACCAAGCCCGGCAAGCCGGTCACCCTGGAGTTCCGGGGCCGCAAGGTGGAGCTGGCTCCGGGATCCCCGGCCCACACCCGGGCCGGCGCCCCCTACCGCCAGGCGGTCGAGCAGTACCTGCTCAACGGGGTAACCGCGACGCTGCACACCGCCTCCGATCCCCAGGGCGGCTACCTGACCACCACCCAGTTCGTGGCCAGCCTGATCCGCTTCCTGGATGACGAGGTCTTCATGCGGCAGTTGGCCACCGTGCTGCCGCCCCTGGCCCAGGCTACCAGCCTGGGCGTGCCCACCCTGGACACCGATCCCAACGACGCGGATTGGACGGCGGAGGTGCCGGCCTCGGACCTCTCCGAGGACACGGCCATGTCCTTCGGCAAGCGCGAGCTGAAGCCCACCCTGCTGTCCAAGCTGATCTCGGTGAGCATGAAGCTGCTGCGCGTGGGCGTTATCTCGCCGGAGGCCCTGATCCGCGAGCGCATGGGCTACAAGTTCGCGGTGACCGAGGAGAAGACCTTCCTATTGGGCACCGGGGCCGACCAGCCGCTGGGCGTGTTCACCGCTTCCGACGACGGCATCGGCACCGGCCGCGACGTCACCTGCGCTTCGGCCACCGCGTTCACCGCCGATGAGCTGATCGACGCCCTGTACCTGCTCAAGGGGCAGTATGCCCGTAACGCCACCTGGCTGTTCCACCGCGAGGCCCTCAAGCGGATCCGCAAGCTGAAGGACGGCGATGGCCAATACCTCTGGCAGCCGGGCATCTCCGGCGGCGAGCCCAGCACCATCCTGAGCCGCCCCTACAGGATGAGCGAGTTCGCTCCGAACACCTTCACCGCCTCCAACTACGTGGGCATCATCGGCGACTTCCGGGCGGGCTACTGGATCGTCGACTCGCTGCAGATGGAGGTGCAGCGCTTGTCCGAGCTGCTGGCCCGGCGCAACAAGGTCGGCTTCATCGGCCGCAAGGAAACGGACGGCATGCCGGTCCTGGCGGAGGCCTTCGCCCGGCTCAAGCTGGCCGCGGCCTGATCGAGGTGATCGAACTGAGCCGTCAGAAGACCGTTGAGTAGACACCAAACAACGGGGAGTTGATCCCATGGAGTTGCACAACAACATCGAGATCCGCCGGGCCATCTCGCCAACGCGGATCACCGACGACACCGCCCTGGTCAGCCAGATCATCGACCGGGTCAATCGTCGTGCCCTGGAGTTCGTTATTGCCACGGGCACCATGGCCGACGCCAACGCCTTCTTCACCACTCTGGTGGAGCACGGTGACGAGTCGGACCTGAGCGACGCGGCCGCGGTCCCCGATGACCTGCTCCTGGGCACCGAGTCCGGGGCGTCGTTTACGCAGGCCAACGACGACGAGGTCCGCAAGATCGGATACATCGGCCTCCAGCGGTACGTCCGCTTGACCATCACGCCGGCCAGCAACACCGGCAACGCGGACATCTCGGCCGTGGCCATCCTGGGCCAGGCCCGCAAGGGTCCGCAGTCGTCGCAGTCCTGATCCGTAGAGAGTCATTCGGTTGGCCGGGCGCCAGTCACGGCGCCCGGCCAGCCGTCATCCTCGAAAGGAAGTACTTCCCATGAAGGTCTGTATGCGAGCCAACTACGCCTCGGCAGAGCATGGTACTTGCCCGGCCGGCAAGACCATCGACCTGCCGGACAAAGAGGCCAAGCGGCTGCTGGAGGGCGGCTACGCCAAGCCGGTCGACAAGCCCGGCCAGCGCAAGGCAGTTCCGCCGGCCGAAACCTCCGAAGGCGAGGCCGGCAAGAAGAAGTCGGGCAAGAAGTAGCTGAATCGCCATGGCCCTGACCCTGTTTACACCGCCGACCGCCGAGCCGGTCTCTCTCGAGGAGGCCAAGCGGCATCTGCGCGTCGACGGCAACGACGAGGACGTTGACATCCTGGGCCTGATCACCGCGGCCCGGGAACAGGCCGAACGGCACACCCGGCGCCAGCTACTCACGGCGACCTGGGACTTGAAGCTCGATCGCTTCCCGGCGGATGTGATCCGTGGCCGTCGGTGTAGGTGATCGACACCACGCTCTGCAGTGGTGGCCGCGGCACACGGATCACATCCGCCGGGAAGCGATCGAGCTTCAAGTCCCAGGTCGCCGTGAGTAGCTGGCGCCGGGTGTGCCGTTCGGCCTGTTCCCGGGC
>JANQGB010000525.1 GCA_028277545.1 Phycisphaerae bacterium
CGACGCGTAATGGCCTGATTACATCAACCACGGCCAGGGACCAGCTGACGACGACCGTTGAATACGATGGGCTGGGACGACGTACCAAGATGACCGACGCGCGTGGCGTGTGGTCAGAGACGCACTATGACACTGCCGGTCGCGTTGATAGCATCGAAACTCCACTAAGCGAGACTACGACCACGACGACAGAATATGACTACTACGTGTCCACCGACCGTGACGCCGGCCGGCTGAAATCGGTCACCAACGGCCTATCAAACGCCACGTACTACGACTACAACGACCGTGGTCAGATCACACACGTGTGGGGTGATGTGCCGCAGCCTGCTAAGATCGAATACGATGACTACGGACAGAAGGTCAAACTGCACACCTACCGCAGCGGCGACGATAATGTATGGGCTACGAGCAGTTGGCCCGCCTCAGAACCTACCTCGGACGAGACCGCCTGGGCGTTCCATCCCCCGACCGGTTTGCTTCAGACGAAGACCTTCGCCGACACGAACGCCATCACCTACGCGTACACGCTCGACGGGATGCCCGAGCAACGCACCTGGGCTCGCGGGCCGAGTGCGGTCACCACGACATATGATTACGATGACGGAAGCACCGGCAGCGGCGATCTGGAGCAGATCAGTTACTCCGATTCCACTCCCCAGGTCACGTTTACATACACGCGCTCCGGCCGGCTCTACACCGTGAATGACGCCGTAGGAGCGCGGACTATCGAACTTGATGACCAGGACAAGTGGCGTGACGAGACGTTCGATAGCGATTCAACCTATGGCAACTTGAAGACCAGGCACACGTACAATGAGACTTTTCTGCACTTCATCGACAACATGAACACCGAGACCGTGCACTTCCGCCGTCTCACTAAGATCGCGGCAGGAACCGCGGACGACGTGGACGCGTACTACGCGGCGGAGTACAGGTACGATCATGGTCCAGAGCGGCTCGAGTATGTCAAAGGGCCGGGTCTGCCCAGCAGCGGCGCCAAGTACGCGTACCTGACCGATAGCGCACTCGTCAAGCGGGTCAACTACCTCGCTGGCAGCACGACCAAAGGACGCGTCGTCCGCAACTACGAGCCTTACCGCGACGTGCTCACCTCGATCGTCAACAAGTGGGGCTCACCGTTGGTCGATGTCTCAAAATACGAGTACGGTCGCGACGAACTCGGGCGACGCGAGTTCGAAGCGCGCGGCGGCTCGGCGTTTTCGGCCCAGCACTTCGACGACTGGGAGTACAATGCCCGCAACGAACTGACCGATTCATTGAGACGTCTCGGCAATCCGGACAATCCAGGTGTGCCGAAGCCAACGAAGAACCGCCAGTACGACTATGACCCGATTGGCAACCGCTACACCTACACCGAGGGCGGCGGCTCGACGCTCTATTACTGCACCAATGAGTTGAACCAGTACGAGTCTACCGATGATATGCACGACTGCCCCAGCCCCACCGAGACGTTCTCGCACGACGAAGACGGCAATTTGGCAACCAACGGCACGTTCCGATATTCCTGGGATGCCGAGAATCGCCTGATCAAGGTGGAACCGGTTGCGGGCTCACCGTCCACCGGCGACCAGAAGCTCGAATTCCAATACGATTACATGGGACGTCGGGTGGAGAAGAAGGTGTATCTGTACGACTCCGGATGGACCGTGATCGACTGCCGCCGGTTTGTCTACCACCACTGGCTGCCGGTGCTGGAACTCAATGTCGATGACGCCGACGGCGTCAGCCCGACCATCACGGTCTTCCGCAAGTACACTTGGGGCCTCGATCTCAGCGGCAACTCGCTCGACGGCGCCGGCGGCATCGGCGGCCTGCTCGCGGCGTACGACACGCAGACCACTACCAGTACTGCCGACGACAAGAGCTACATCTACCTGTACGACGCCAACGGCAACGTCGCCCAACTGCTCGACCTTTCCAATGGCTCCTTCGCCGCCCGCTATGTGTACGACGCCTATGGCAACGTCATCGGCCCCGACACCGACGGCGACGGCGATTGGCGTGACGACGCCGACGACTACGCACTCGACAACCCCTTCCGCTTCAGTACGAAGTACTGGGACGACGAACTCGATAACCCTGACACCCTTGCCGGTGATGCGCTCGGATACTGGGGATATCGATACTATAGCCCACGGCTCGGGCGGTGGATCAGCCGAGACCCCATGGGCGAGCTAGGTGGAGCGCACCTCTATTCTAGCGTTGGTAATCGGCCGACAACGGCAATCGATCCGCGCGGACTGACACCGACAGAGGTTGAGAGTTTTGCGCCATTGCGTGAGCTTGCGGCTCTTTGGCGTGCACAGGGGTTCAACTTCTCCGCGCGCCTCATGACAATCTTCCTCTACGGAAGCAGCCGAAGACCGGTCCCGGAACAGGACCTCTCAGAATACAGTAACGTGATCGCAAGTAGCTACCGATACCAGGCGGAGCTCGCGCGCCACGTTGCACTGGTGTTACCCAGGCGACAAATTCGCAAAACCGAGCGAATAAGGCTCGCAGACAAGTACCCCGTGCCAGGCAACAAAGCCTTCTCCGTAGAATTCGCCGGACTCTTCGATTGGAATCACTTGGCTCCTAGAGGATCTGGAACCGACCTGACATGGGCCCTCGGAACAGGACATTTCGGATACCGAAACGCAATCTTGGAACTCGTACCCGAGGCGACGCACGAAGGAGACTGCGCCATCATGGCGTGGTTTATTGGAGACATGACTCAGCGCGATCGCTTCACGTTTCCAAGGAGCAGGTTCCGCGAGGTGTACGATGATTATCGCGCGGCTGCGAACCTGCAACACGTACACGGGTACACGCCCTTCTGGCATCACGAAGACTGGCACGAGCGTCGTGGGTTCAGATGTTATCGATCGAACGCGCGGTCATGGGTATGCTCATACGCATCCGTTGCAGTCCCTCCGAATGCACCGGGGCCAGTGCGCCCGTAAGGACGGCGACAGTGCGCCGAGTACTAGCCATGACAGTCGCGGGTAACCGACGTCGTCCTGCGTGTCACCGGTCACCTGTAAACCGGCCGGGAAA
>JANQGB010000060.1 GCA_028277545.1 Phycisphaerae bacterium
TTCTTCCAGCCACGCACCGTGGTCCTCGTCCTGCTCCAGATGCATGGTCCAGTAGCCGATCTCCTCCTCGGCGAACCCGGCTTTGCGCAGACCCTCAACCGCGAGGCTGAACATCGAAGGGATCGACCATTCGTGGCCGGGACCAAGCGCACCGAGCCCGACAAGAAAAGGCTCTTCGGTCGCTATGCGGTAGTGCTCGCGGATGAAGTGCACCACCTCGGGATGCAGGGCAATGCTGTCTTCTTCGCTCTCGCTGATGCCGGCCGCGTGCATGAACTTACGGTAGTGCTCGGCGTGGTCCTCGCCGTCGCTGCGTTCGCCGTACTCATCGACCAAGACCTTCGCAAGCCAGCATTTCGCCTCGCTGTCCGGCGCGTTGAGCAACAGCAATTCCATGTAGACCGTGAAGTTGCCGACCAGCGGGTAGTGCTGCCCGGCCAGCACCTTGAAGTCGAAACGTGACCGCGGATCCGTCTTCATGCGACCGAGAATCGAGTGTCCTACGCCTGCGTGGGACTTGATCTCTTCCCGCAGGTCGGAAAGAAACTTCCGCGCGTCGCGCTCCTGCTCAACGGTCAGGGTCATGCCAGGTCTCCCGCGCCGAAACTAAAACGCCCACCCTTATCCCGCCAGTCCACATTCCCAAACAAAAGGGCGGGCCCTGGGGGCCCGCCCTTTTTTCGACTTGCTTGCTTACGCCTCGCGTCGGCGCAGTGTGCCGGCCAAGGCCATCAAGCCGAGGACCGCGAGCACCATTGTGATGCCCGTACCGCTGCTTGTGCAGCCGCCGCCACCTCCGCCGCCGGAACCCGCGCCTCCGCCGCCGATCACCGTCACGTTGCTGTAGTCGAAGTCGGGGCCGATCACCTCAGGCGGCAGCGAGCCGCTGGTGATCTCGATCGGCAGGTTCTGGCCGGAGCCGACAGGCACGATCAGGCCTGTTACCTGCGTCGGCGTCACGCTTGGCGTGCCCGGGCACACCACGCCGCCGATCGTCACCGTGAAGGGCGACAGGAAGCCCGAGCCCGTGATCACGATCGCCGTGCCCCCGTTCGGGCCATCCGCCAGAGGCGTGAAGTTGCTGACGAAGAAGTCCACCACGCTCAGAGCGTTGCTGCTCGGCGCCGGTGTGCCCAGCACCACGTTGGGGCTGCCCGCCGTCTGCACGTCGCCCGCGTTGGCCACCGAGATGCTGAAGGTCACCGGGCTGGTGGCCCCGATGCCGCCCGTGGCCAGCAGGTTGATACGTACCCACAGGTCCTCGCTGCTCGCGTTACCCACGGTCAGGTTGCCGGAGAACGTGGCGCTGACCAGCGCCGCGCCTGCGCCGCTGTACAGGCTGGTGTCGCTGCCGGCGTTGAACACGCCGTCGCCGTCGTCCTGCCAGACCTCGATGCCGGTGGTCCCGTCGATGTCGTTGATCCAGTCGCCGGAGCCGCCCGTGGTCAGGTTGATGCCCGTGACATCAATGTCGTTGTTGCTCGCGGTCAACGTGAAGCGCGCCAGCACGTGTGCCAGCGAAGAGCCCGCCTTGTGCATCAGAGCCGCCGGCACCGTGGCCGCATTGGCGACACTGAGCGTGGTCACGTCGATCACCAGCGCCGTGCTGTCCGCCGTCGGGATGCCCGACACCACGCCGCCCGTCGGCGGCGTCGTGCTCGCCGAGTCCAGACGGGCGTTGAAGCTGTCGCCGCTGGTGGCCGTGCCGTTCAGGATGCCCACCAGGAAGAACGTCCTCGACGTGCTGGCGGCGAATGCGGTGTTCGTGAGGTTGAAGGTCACGTCACTGTTGGGTGCTGCAGAGAACGCCGTGGCCGTGGCGGCCGCCAGACTGTCCGTGCCCGCGCCGTCCCAGGTGCCGTTGCCGTTGTCCTCGTACAGCGCCAGCTCGCTGTAGGCCGTGTCGTGGGCACCGGTGCCCGAGGCCACGAAGGTCAGGTCACTGACCGTCCATGCACCGCCGGGGCCGGCGTCGAGGGTGACGTCGCAGAGCAACTCGCCGTCTCCCGTGGCGCCGCCGGCATTACTGTCCACCGTAGTCGCCGCTCCCGGGCCGTTGAGCGTGGCCTGCAGGATGGCGGCAATCACGGTAAGCCCGGCTGTGCCGCTGGTGTTGGGCGTGGGCAGGCCGCTTACGGTAGCCCCGCTGGTCATACCTGTGGCTGCGCTGACGTAGCACTGGAAGGTCTCGCCGTCGCTGGCGCTGGCGTTGAGGTCATACACCACGAAGTAGGTGCGCGTGTCGCCCGCCTGGAAGTCGCTGTGGCCGCTCAGGTCGAAGTCCACCGTGCCGTTGTCCAGCGTGTAGCTGCCGTTGTCGACCATGGTGTCGTTGCTCGCGCTGAAGTCGCCGCTGCCGTCGCTGTCGTGCCACAGCTCGACGTCGCTCAGGTCGGTGCTCTCGTCGGCGCTGCCCAGGCCCGTGACCGTCACCGTGGTCGGCTTGTCGTCCGGGCCGTTGGGATAGGCGATGGTGAACTCCTGGCAGACGTTGCCGCTGGTCGTAATGATCGCGTCCTGCGCCGTGGCCGCACTGGCGTCCGCAAAGGCAAAGTCCGGCGTGTCGATCACCAGGCCGTT
>JANQGB010000692.1 GCA_028277545.1 Phycisphaerae bacterium
TGCCACGCTTCGCCGGAGAGACCCATTGACGCGGTTATCCGCCCGGCGTGACGGGTGCGGACCGGGTCTGTGCCATTATCGTCGGCCAGGACCAGGAAAGGCGGGTGTGCCCCCTCATCCAGCCTGGCGACGGCAGCCAGCAGCCGTGCCACCTTGAGCGCCTGCGTCCGCCCGCGTTCGTGCGCCGCCGCGTCTTTGAGCGCCACCGGCACGAAGGCCCCCTGCATCGACAGACCGCGCGCAACGAGTTCGGCGCGGAGCGCCTCCGGATCGGTGGGCATGTAACCCCAATCCCCCAATTCCGTGCCCTTGTAGCCGGTTTCGGCCAGTTCATCGAGCATCTGCGCGTAGCCGATCTGCTCGCCGTCGAGCCCCTCAAACTCCAACGTCCCCCACGAACACGGCGCGTTCGCCACGTAGATGTGAGCCATGTCGATTTTGGATTGGTCGATTTCCGATTCGTATCCAATAAACGAAAAAGCTGTGCCTCCATCGAGCAGCGCAACTTCTTCGTCTATTGTGCAATGTCAAGGATAACAATCCAAAATCGGAAATCAGTCTGGTGAAGCCTGGACTACCTGTTCGGTGCGTTGGGTAAGTTGGGCGAGTTGGGCGAGCAGGCCGTCGAGTTGAGCGCGGAGGTCGCTGAGGCGGTCGTAGGCGTCCTGGCCCGGTCGCTGGTCGCCCTGGGTGGTCATCCCATAGAGATAGCCGAGTTGATCGATGAACATCGGCGGCGGATAGCTATCGGAGGCATCGGTGACGAGGGCCGCTTCGATCTGCGCCAGCGACGCATCGATCTCCACGGCCTGTCTGTCTTGCGCTTCGACCTGTTTCTTCAACCGCGCTCTGGCCGAGTCGATGCGGGATACGGCCTGCTGGGCCTCGTTGAGGGCCGTGCGCACGTCGAGGTTGAAGGCCAGTTGAGCAGCGAGGTCGGCGGGCGTCACACCATCGGCTTCCACACGCGGATCCATCAGCAGGTTGAACGATTGCGTGGCGCTCCAGGAGCCGGCGGTCAGGCGTACCTGGTAGGTACCGGGCGTAGCCATCGCACCCCGGCGGCGGCCTCCATCGTCGTCGAGCGGGCCAAGGTGACGCAGGTCCCAGACGAAGCGGTGCATGCCGGCGCTTCTGTCCAGCAAAGCACCGCCTTGACGGAACGGCGGCGGGGCACGCATCTGCTGCGTTTCATCCCTGTCTGCCCCTTTCGCCCCGGCGGTATAGTCCCGGATCACCGTCCCTCCGGCGTCGAGGATCTCCAACTTGACCTCGCCCTCCTGGTCCGCGGCGAAGTAGTAATCGATCATGACGCCGGGTTGGGGATATTCGGGATCGGCAGGCCCGCGCCGCCCGGTGTTGTAGCGCATCCGATAGGCATCGCGCGGCGGGTAGAGGTGCCGCTCCGACGCCGCCACCACATCGTCGAGCCGATGCAGCGGCGTCAGGTTGTCGAGGATCCAGAACGACCGGCCCATCGTCGAGAGCACCAGATCCTGCCGATGCACCTTGATGTCGGTGACGGGCGTGACGGGCAGGTCGAGTTGGAAGGATTGCCAGTGTGCGCCATCGTCGAATGAGATAAACAGACCGAACTCGGTGCCGGCGTAGAGCAGCCCTTCGCGGTCCGGATCTTCGCGGATGACCCGCGTGGGGTAATCATCCGGAATACCGTTTTGGCCGTCGGTCAGACGCGTCCAGGTCTGGCCGTAGTCGGTGGTGCGGTAGAT
>JANQGB010000777.1 GCA_028277545.1 Phycisphaerae bacterium
TTGTCCTTGTTTCTGCCTCCTGTCATCTTTTTCTGCCTCCTGACTCCAGCCTTCCGTCTCTGGCACCGGTATCTTGCTGGTGATGGTTTCTGCCGTTGCCTCAATGTGGCACCGGCATCTTGCCGGTGGGTTGTTGTTTGGCCGGTTTGGGCTTTTACGGTTTCGATGTTGCAGCCGGGTAGGGTGAGTCCCGGACGCTCCTTGGAAGCTAGCTTGGCTCTTGCGGCTCTTCTGCTGCTGTTTCCTCCCGTTCTTCGTTCTCTTGCTCGATCGCCAGCGGCTCCACCTTTAAGCGAAGGCCTGTCAGCACGTTGGCATGGACTAGCCCACAAGCATCACATTCGACGCCTATGTCGTATTGACTGCGCATGACGGCTTTTGCGGGCGTACCGCACGACGGGCACGCGACGGGCTTCCGCAGGACGCAGGCCCATACTGCCGCCAGCGCACCGGTGATCACGACCGGGATGAGAATTGCCGTCGCGACAATACTCACGGACTTCCAAGGTCCCGCATCGGGCATGAAGTAGCCCACAAGTATCAAGACCATGCAGACCAAAGCCAGCTTGCACGCGTACAAGCACCAGATACGCAAGAACATGGCACGCTCCAAGGACAAGTCACACCGTACGAGCCGATTATGTATAGACAGGGAGAGGTGAGCAATCCGGCGGCAGCCCGGGACTTACGTCGTCTGCCCCGCTTTGGCCTTCTGCTGAGGCCCTTGTTCAATAATCAGGTGGCCGTGCCACGCGGTGCCCGCATGGCGGTGGATTGCCCATCTACTCCTGGTCGAGTTGATGCCGCTCCTTCTTGCTGAGTGGGACGCCTCGATAGTATCGAAAGTGGCAATACGCCCAGAAATCCGGGACTCTGTCGAGCTTGTTGACGAGTTCCTGACTTCCGGAGGACAGGACGAAAGTCGAAGTAGAACGTCGGTCATCGCGGCCATGGCGAGAGAGATCTGCGACTGCGTGCTGGAGATCTCGGACCATATCCAGGGCCTTCAGTGTGAGCAGATGTGCCTCGTCCAGAATCACCAAATGATTGCGTGATAGAAGTTCATCCTGTAGCGTATCGTACAGGTCTGCGAGCGTCCGGCGACCAGCTAGCAAGCCGAATCCGGACGCCAGCCATTGAAGAAACTGCTTCCCCGTCCTGTGCGAGACGCACTCCAGGTAGGCTGCGTCGAAATCTCGCGCGTATTTTCGTAAGACCGTCTTTCTGTAGACATCGTCTGACCAAGCGACCAGAAACAGCGAGCGGAACTCCCGCAACTCGTTCAGCCACCACGGAACGTAGGAAACAGGGTCACCTCTGCTTGGCGAATCGGCAAGCATACAGTCTGCGACCTCCAAACATAACCTGCTGAGCTCAGCGCCAGTCACCTGTCTCTTGGGATCACGCTACATCATCCTCTCTCTTGCTGCCGCCTGCGCAAGCGTCGCGAAACGGGCGAGCCACATTCGGGGCAGCGACCGCTTCGATTCCCACGCAAGCTGTACCCGCACTCGATGCACTGACCGCGGTCGCGCCGGCGATCGCGGATTCCTGCTTTTCTGCTCGCAATGATTGACAACGTTATCAAGCCAACGACAAGAACGCCCGGAAGTGCGATTCCCATCAATTCCGGGCAGAAGATGAGCCCTAGCATGCCAAGCAGAGCAGACATCGCGAATGCCGCGATGGCTCCCCGACGAATGGGTGTGGTCAGGTGGCGTATGCGATTGCTTTCGGCGGCCTGATAGTCACTTATTACCTGGCGGGCTCTCGCTGACTGCTCGTCCGCAACAGCCAACTCAACCAGATAGTAGACCTTGGTACCGGGTGCAGGTGAGCGATCCGGATCGCCCACGATCGTCGATTCAATGCCATGCCGCGTGAGGAGGGCGCGTGCCTCGGACAGATCCGTTCGGCTACGTGCCCTGTAAACGACTGTCGGCATGCGCTACCTCAGAAAAGCCCTCTAAATCAGCACGTCCATCGCGGTCGATTATAACGGTCCGCGCAACGAACAGCACGAGGTTTCAGAGCTTACGCGGGATCAAGGCGCGTTTAGGCATCAGGACCTAACGCCTACCGCAGGACGGTCACCGATTCACTGCACAATAGGCAAACCGGTTCTGAATTCGGGGACGTAGCGCAAGGGGTGCAAGTCTGCGCCGCTGGGCCGGAGCGATGTATCGTCGAAACGGTGGAGTGCCAGAAGGGCAAAACAACCCACCGGCAAGATGCCGGTGCCACATTGAGGCAACGACAGCGACTCTCACCGGCGGGCAGCAGGTGCCAAAGTACGGACGGCTGGAGTCAGGAAGCAGAAAACACAAGACAGGAGCGAGAAGCAAGGGCAACAACAAAAACAACCCACCGGCAAGATGCCGGTGCCACATTTCTCAATTCTCAATTCTCAATTCTCAATTCCAACTTCTCACTTCTCACTTCTTACTTCTCACTTCTGGCTTGCGGCTTCCGGCTTCCGGCTTCGCCCGTCGCCGGCACCACCTGTTCAGTCCGAGACGGCCCCGCAGAGCAGACGGAGGCGGCGCGTCCGGTACGCACCTACGCGAACGCCTTGACAATCAGCGTGTCGTTCTGCCCGCCGAAACCGAAGCTGTTGGACAGGGCCGCCCTTACCTTGGCTTTCCTGGGCTGGTTGGGGACGTAGTCCAGGTGGCAGTTTGGGTCGGGGGTTTCGTAGTTGATGGTCGGCGGCAGGATGCCGTCGCGGATGGCCAGAACGCAGGTGATCAACTCGGTGGCGCCGGCCGCGGCTATCAGGTGTCCCAGCATGCTCTTGATGCTGCTGACCGGCACGCTGTTGACCTCATCGCCGAACAGCTTGTGGATGGCCAGCGTCTCGATCTTGTCGTTTTCCTCGGTGCTGGTTCCGTGGGCGGAGATGTAGTCGATGTCACTGGTGGTCAGGCCGGCGTCGTCCAGGGCCAGGCGCATGGCGGCCACCGCCCCGCGCCCATCCTCGTGAATATCGGTGATGCGGAAGGCATCGGCCGTCGAACCATAACCGACTACTTCAGCCAGAATCCCGGCCCCGCGGGCCCGGGCGTGCTCCAGTCCCCCCAGGATGACACTGGATGCCCCTCCGCCCAGCACGAAGCCGTCCCGGGTGCGGACAAACGGCCGTGAAGCGGTCAGGCAGGAGTCGTTGCGGGTGCTG
>JANQGB010000087.1 GCA_028277545.1 Phycisphaerae bacterium
GCCAGGCAACCTCGATGGCCAATCGTTCAGCCTCCGGCAAGTCCTTTGCGGGGTCCGGCGCGGTTGCCCAAGGAGCCGGCGCTGCCAGAGTCCAAACACCGGCGGCGGCCGGCGCCAGGATCTCCGAAACAAGTCCCGCTCCGGATGCCCCCAGCCAATCCTGAGCGGGTTCCGGCCGGCTGTTAATCAACTGGACGGTCTGAGCAGCCAGGACCATTCTATCGATACGCTGTTGCCAGGTTCCCTCGGCACTGGCTTCCCAGTTGAATCGCAACCGAGAGCGATTCCAGGCAGCCCTGAAGACGCGCGGCTGCAGGCTGGACTCGACCGTGACCTGAGTGCTCCCGCTTGCGGTTTCCAGCGGGTCCGGACTGGCCTGCACGGTGGGCGCTATCGCACCGGCCCGGGTGGCCAGGGCGTCCTGGAGGCTCTGCTGCGAGTTTCGTTGTAGCTGCACCAGCCTTTGCCCGATCACATCAGCCAGTTCTTGCCGAAGCTGGCTTGATCCGCGGGCGAAGGTCGGCCGCCCGCGGGTGACTTCGAGCTGCACGGCTATGTTGGCCAACTCGATTTGTGCAGCACCGGCCGTCGGGTTGGTGGGGTCAGGAACGGGTGTAAACACCACGCGGGCCTGTGCGTCGGTTGCGGTCCACGCCTCGCCATCCTCGGACAAGGTCCACTCCACGGGTGGATCGAACCAGGCAGTTGTGTTACCTCGATCGATGAACGGCGAGAACCGCGGCTCGTCCAGTACCCGCTCAGCAAGCGCGTATACCCGCTGAGCAGGCTCGTTGTTCAAGAGATCCTCTAGTTCGGTAATGCGCTGAAGCAACGTCGTGCGGTCGCCTGGAACCAGCTGTGCGGCAGGCGCACCCACCGGCGCTTCGATTCCGACGGACTCCAGCGTGTTGGCAAGCCCGGGGATGGTGCAGTCAATCTGCATGGCGCTTGCGTCCGGCGCGCCGATCAACTGAGTGATGTTCGCCGCGGTGAACGGTGCCGACGACGCCAGGTAGATCTGAGTGATCTCGCCCACCGCCCCGTCCAGCGGTGGTGCGGTGGGCGTTGGTGTTGCCGTGCCACCGTCGCCAGGCTGAGTCGTTGCGCCGGGGCGATTGTCAACGACGGTTTGCGGGCCGCGGTCGGTGAGCCGGCTGCGGGCCACCAGGCCGCCGGCTACCACGACGGCCAGCGCGGCAACCGCGAAGGCGATCTTGCGAACCGGACGTCCGGCACGAGGCGCCGCCGCCAGCACTTTCTTGATCGACTCCTCCGTTCCGCGGGCCAGGTGGAAGGAGAAGCTGGGAATGTCCCAGGCGGCGGTCAGGGTGACGGGTGGCGTCCGGCCGGCCTTTAAGCTAAAGGAGACCTGGTCCACCGGGCTGTCGATCGCCGGCGGCTTGGCGGAGAGCCGTACCTGGGCGGAGGCGGCTGCAATACGATCGCGCAGGTCCGCCGCGATGCCGTCCCGCGAGGTCTTCTGCGTCGCCGCTATGAGCTCCTTGAGGCGCTCTTCAGCGGTTGAGCTGTCTTCCTTGAGAGATTCCGGGGCGATCTTCGCGCAACTGACGGGCAGTGTCACAAACGGGTGACGTTCCTCGGAGCGACCCGGCGCGATACTAAGCAGTGCTTCAAGGGTGGGCAGCCGGCCCAGCACTTCCGTGCTGGGCGTATCGGCGACATCGACATCGAGTTC
>JANQGB010000853.1 GCA_028277545.1 Phycisphaerae bacterium
CAGCAGACGGAAGCTCAGATCGTAACTCTGTCCAGTGTGGCGGACGCTGAGAAGCCCGTCGGCGCGAGCCAGCCACGCGGGGCGGGCGCCGGCGCGGGCAGGCGGCGTGAAGCTCCGCAGCTCGGCTCTCTTTGGACCTTCCTCAAGCGACAGTCATCCGGCGACGGGCGCCCGGTCCCCGAATCGGTTCGCCATCCGGTGGACTCACGTCTCGTCGAGCCCAGTCCGGGGCGTGTTGACGTGGTCATCGACAACGCCGATCCGCAAGTCAGATTCGAGGGCGACTGGCAGTGGCGGCTAATGTCACAGGATAAGTTCGGCGCGGACTATCGCTTTGCCCAGGACGGCTCTGGTAAGGGGGCAGCCACGTTCACGCCGGACCTTCCTGTGGCCGGCCGCTACGACGTTTATGCCTGGTGGCCGGAGGGCTTCAATCGCACAAGAGCTGCTGAGTATACGGTCCGGCACAGAGACAAGGCCACCACGACGCTCCGCGACCAGAGTAAGAGAGGTGGACGGTGGAACCTGCTGGGTAGATTCAACTTCGACGCCGGCACCGGCGGCAGCGTTGTCCTCAGTGACAAGGTCCCCGTCGGCCGGGCGACGGTTGTGATGGCGGATGCCGTGCGCTGGGTGCTGGTGCCAGAGGACGCCGAAGAGGTCGACGAGCAGCGAGACTCCAGGTTCAGGTAGCGGTCCACCGGCAGAGAACGACAGGAGTTTCGCCCACTTGTCAGTGCTGCGATCGCTGAGAGCGCTCCGATTCCGAGAACGAGTCCGGTGACCAGCCAAAGCCGGTGACGTCGGTCGTGACCGGTGAGCGGTGAGCGTCCGCCCCGGGCGCCTTGGAGAGTATGTGCCGACGGGCGATCTATCGTTGGCTGGTCCCCGCGGAGCTAGGCGCCTGGAGCCGGAGGCTGAAACCGCGAACGCACCGCGGGAAGAACTAGAGCTGTTGTCCTGACTCACTGGAGGCCTGGGAGTGACAGTCGCCAACAATCCAAACGACCATCTGTTGGGCGGTATTACGCCCCACGCCAACCGGCGCCGATTCTGGGCGTGGCGCTGTCAATCTCGTGGAACGCGAGTTCTCTGCATCCTGACGGCACTCTGGTGTCTCGGTGGACTGGACCTGGGCTGCAGCATCCATGCCCAGCGGCACTACCTCCTCACTGCGTATACCGAATGTAATCCCGTTGCCTCGCGAGTGCTCCCCGCAGGACCGGTGCCACTGGTCGCGTACAAAGTGCTCCTGTTATTGGGGGGGACTCCGGCTCTGATCATGCACCGCCGTCGGCTGCTGGTCGAGATTGGCGCGTCCTTCACCCTTGTCGTCTACGCGTTGGTGACGACCCAGTGGGCGCTCTTCTACACCCTACCGGAAGTGCGGGAGGTACTGCTGCAGATCCGCCCGGCCCCGGGCGGTCCGATCTATGACTTGTTCTAAGCAATCCGGACGGCTCATGCTCGTCAACAACTCCATGGCAGTCAGTGGGATTACGAGCACACGGCCAATGCACGGCGCGTAGCTAGCGGGCGCCGCGAGGCGTCGCTTCAGGCTCAGGCACCGCTACCATCGACTCGGGCGGTGTTCACGCGCGTAATCCGCACGTATCCAGGCGTCTCGGGACGAGCCCGGCAAGGGCTACATCCTGGGTGCACGCTCAGCCCGATCACGCTTGACGGTGCCAAAGGCGGCGGGGTAGCATCCCTGGCGTTCGGCCGGATGGTATTCGCCGGCGACGGGCACTTGAATCGCGAGACCACCAAGGATTGGAGACGCCGATCATGGATTGGGGCATGCAGAATCGTCTGAACGGCATCATCACGCCGAATACCAACCGCTGCGTCATGCTGGCGGTGGATCACGGCTACTTTCAGGGCCCGACTACCGGTCTCGAGCGTCCCGCGGAGACGGTGGCGCCGCTCCTGGACCATGCCGACGCTCTCATGCTCACCCGCGGCGTATTGCGGAACGGCATCGATCCCGGCGTTCGAGTTCCCATCGTGCTTCGGGTATCTGGAGGAACCAGCGTTCTCCAGGACGATCTCTCCAACGAGGATCTCACGGTCTCGATCGAGGACGCCATACGGCTGAACGCGGCCGCTATGGCCATCTCGGTATTCGTCGGCTCGTCTCACGAGAAAGAGACGCTGAGCAACCTGGCCCGCCTGTGTGACGAGGGCCAGGAGTACGGCATCCCCGTGCTGGCGGTGACGGCTGTGGGCAAGGAGATGGTTCGCGATGCCCGCTACCTGGGCCTGGCCTGCCGGATCGCCGCGGAGTTGGGAGCCCAGATCGTCAAGACCTACTACTGCGACGGTTTTGAGAAGGTCGTCAACGGCTGTCCCGTGCCGGTCGTTATCGCCGGCGGCAAGAAGATAGAAGAACGCGAAGCACTGAAGCTGGCCTACAACGCCGTGTCGGATGGTGCGACAGGCGTGGACATGGGCCGCAATATCTTCCAGTCCAAGTGGCCGGTGCCGATGATTCAGGCTGTCCGCAGCATCGTCCAGGACGGCAGGACGGACGCCGAGGCTTGGGATCTGCTACAGAGTCAGATGGGCTGAGAGTCTGCCGGCCCGCCAATGACCCGTGGGCAGACGCCGGTGGCTACTTATGAAGGAGCGACAACCTCGTGCCATTGTTTGCCATGATCGGTTTTGACGGGCCGGACGGAGCCCGACAGCGCGGCGAGCATCGTCCGGAACACGTGGCCTACTGGACCGCCCTCGATGACGAAGGCCGCATCACGCTTGCCGGCCCGGTCCGTAACGAGACCAACGACGCCTCGGTTGGCTCGGTGATTATCTTCGAAGCGGACGACCTGCAGCGCGCTCGGGAAGTGGTGCAGGGTGATCCCTTCGTCGGCGGAGGCGTATTCGAATCACTGGTGGTTGCCCCGTTCAAGCACGTATTCCCCAGGAAGTCATGAACAACCTGTGGACCGACGACGACGCCCGGCGAGCCGTTGATCGCTGGGGCGCGGAGCACGGCGAAGACTTCGCTCTGCGCGTTTATACGGCCCGGCTCATCGGGAGCGATCCGACGCTGGTTCTCCACGGCGGCGGCAACGTCTCGGTTAAAGGAAAACGTCAGGATATCCTGGGTGACGAGGTCAATGCCATCCAGGTCAAGGCCAGCGGAACAGACCTCGCCGAAATCACGCCGGCCGGCTTCTCGGCGCTGGATCTGGATTACCTGCGGCGTTTGAGACAGCTCGCGGCGCTCGAAGACGAGGACATGGTCAACGAGCTGCGCACGCACCTCTTCGAGGCCTCTGCGCCGACGCCCTCAATCGAGGCCCTGCTACATGTCTTCCTGCCGCATCGGTTCGTGGATCACTCCCATGCCGACGCAGTGCTGGCACTGACCAATCAGCCCGATGGCCAGAGGTTCATTCACGATGCGCTGGGTGACCGTGTCGCGGTGCTGCCGTACGTGGCACCGGGTTTCGAGCTTGCCAGGGAGGTCGCGGACCTGCATGAGGCCGACCAGTCGGTCGACGGTGTCGTCCTGTTGCACCACGGCCTGGTCACCTTTGGCGACGAGGCTCGTACTTCGTACGACCGCCATATCGCACTGGTTGACGCCTGCGAGCGCTTCGTCGAGCGAAGTCGGCGCCGGGAGCTGAGCGTGAGCTTCGCCGCCGATACGGAGCCTGAGCATCTGGCGGCCAGCGTCGCGCCGGTGCTGCGAGGTCTGCTGGCCGAACGCACCGGGGACGAGGATCGACCGTACCGGCGCAGCGTCCTCGAGTGGCGCTGCGACCGGACCTTGCTCGACATCGTCAACAGCGCAGAGGCCCGAGACCTCACGCAAGCTGGTCCGCTGACTACCGATCATCTGATCCGGACCAAGCCCTGGCCACTGTTACTCCCTGAGCCGGATTGGTCCGACCCTGGCGGACTGAGAAGCCAGATCGAGGCCGCCGTCGCAGAGTATCGCACCAGGTACCGGGCCTACGTGGCGGAGTTCGGCGGCGATCCGGACAGCGTTGACGCTTCGCCCAGGGTGGTTGTGCTGCCCGGGGCGGGCGTGTTCTGTTGGGGGGCCACCAAACGCGAGGCCTGCATCGCCGCTGACATCGCTGAGCACACGCTGACCACACAGGAGAAGGCCCACGCCGTTGGAGTCTACACCGGGCTTGACCCCGAGCACCTCTATACGATGGAACACCGGACCTTGCAGCGAGCCAAGGTGGGCACCGTCGTCGACCATCCGCTGGCTGGCCAGGTAGTGGTGATCAGCGGCGGGGCGGGGGCGATCGGGTCGGCGGTCGCCGAGGTGTGTGCCGAAGCTGGCGCGCACGTGGTGTTGGCTGATCTGGACGCCGCGGCGCTGGAGGCGGTTGCCTCACGCGTACGTCAGCGGACTGACCGGAGCGCCGCCGCGCACCTGGTCATGGACGTCACGGACGAGGACAGCGTACGCCGGGGTCTCGAGGAGATATGCCGGCTGTACGGCGGTGTTGATGTCCTGGTGCCCAATGCAGGCATTGCCCACGTGGCACCTATTGACGAGCTGGAAGTCGCCGACTTCCGCCGCGTGATGGAGGTCAACGCCACGGGCTACCTGCTGTTCATGCGGGAAGGCGTTCGCGTATTGAAGCAGCAGGGCCTGGGTGGCAACATCATCATCAGCTCGAGCAAGAACGTATTCGGGCCGGGCAAGGACTTTGGTGCCTACAGCGCCTCCAAGGCGGCCGGGCACCAACTCGGTCGGGTGGCGGCCATCGAACTGGCACCGCACGGCATCCGCGTCAACATGATAAACGCTGACGCGGTCTTTGGAGACGCGACGGTTCAATCGGGACTGTGGGCGGAAGTCGGCCCCCAGCGCGCCAGGAGCCGGGGCATGAAGACCGAAGACCTGCCGGAGTACTATCGTGGCCGCAACCTGCTCAAGGCCCGCGTATATGGACGTCACGTGGGCAACGCGGTGGTCTTCTTCGCCAGCAACGCCACGCCGACTACCGGAGCCGCACTTCCCATCGACGGCGGTGTTGTCGAGGCTTTCCCGAGATAGCTGGTTTGTAAGCGGGCTACTTGGCTGCGTAGGTAACACGACCTTCAATCATTGGTCGACGGTGAATATGACTGCTCGAGTTTGCCCCGCAGCCTTCTGGAAGAACTCACGGACTGCCTCCAAATAAGACCAAGTGTAATCCCAGTCGTCTTCGTCCTGCGGTCCCTCGTAGTCTGTCAAGGCAAAGAACTTCTCACGGCACGATTCCTTGGCAATCGGTTGCAGCGCTGCTGCTACATCCGGCACTTCGTTGGCGGGGACAAACGAGATAACATAGTCTTCGCCGCTGTAGAGTTGGCGGCCATTCAGGACGCATCTGTTGAGGGGATAATCTCCCCCCTTGGGGTCGAGCGTGCCGTCAGTCAGGCAGCGGTGCATCGCATCCCACGATTTGTCCACCTCCAGTAGATGATCTTCATCCCAGTCTTCTTCGATCGCTTCGACGATTTCCAGAACTTGGTCATCAGTGCGAGCGGCCATTATTCTGGAAACCTGCTCGTCCGACAGTGAGAAGTAGACTCCTCGGCAGGACATGTATTGCCACTCCTTCTATTCAACCAGGCGATACCATACGCCAGGTTTGAGGTCCCCAGCCGTACCGTCCGGTCGCGCGCCAGGCGGCGGTCTGCGTGTCAATTGGCGGGCGTGAAGCGGACCGCGTCGGCGATCACCACGCTGGGGTTGGCGTCGTTGTCCAGGACCACGTGCCCGCTGGTTCCAGCATCGAAGCTGAACGTACCCAGTACGAACCAGGCCTCACCGTTCTCCTGCTGATTGACCGTGACGGGCGTCATGCCGCCATTGTGGTGGATGGTGAACGGTGCGTTGTCCGTCCGGTTCGATCCCTCGACATACCAGATGGACACTTGGTACTCGCCGGCCTGTTGCAGATCGGGCCGCCACTCGACGGAGGCCGGCGCTGCGCCACTGCCGCTGGTCAAGGACCAGTTGTAGTTCTCGCCGTGCGGTGTGCCATAGGCGCCGGTGCTCCAAGTACCCTCCAGAACGGTGAATTCGGGATCGGCATTGTCGATGATGACTTCGGAGGCACTGGCTACCGGGTCTCGGAAGTCGAAGTCGGCGTAGTCGGCGAGATCCACGTCGCCGTCG
>JANQGB010000099.1 GCA_028277545.1 Phycisphaerae bacterium
TGCCACACGAGAACCATGCGAAAAAGACTGCAAAACTCAGACATCGATCTCGACCGAATCAGGACGTGCCTGGAGAGTAACTTTGCGCTGTACTGCTAATCCTTCGGGACGTGCCGTCACCCTTTACCCCGGGCAGCTCGGTGGGTGCTTCCGCCTGTTGCTTTCCCACCGATGGCAGGCTTCACCATCTCTGGCAGGTTGGCCACTGCCGCTTTGTGTAACGAGGCCCACAACGGTGTTCGCGTTAGCTACGGCCCATCCCTTCGTCGTCCGAGGTGCTCTCCACCTCTTCGCCCGCTTACGCAGACCGGCCACGCTCCCCGTACGGCGTCACCGCCGCACGACTGGCCGCGACTACATGCTGAACAGGCAATTACATGGCAACCTCCTTTCAGGTTGCTGGATCAGCCAGGCTTTCCTGGCGCACCAGAGATCACGGAGAGGGCTGGACGGAAGCAATCATCAGGTGTCGCGGAGAAGGAGGCGGCGCCACCCGGAACTCCACGAGCCTTGCCCCCACCGGAGACTGGCCGCCCATCAAGCGGGTGCATTCTGATTCTGGCAACCACGTCGAAGCAATGGTGTATCATGACAATAGGCAATAGATTCTCGAGAAACGGGACCCTTGACGCGTCGTCCTGCGCCGCATGTTCGCGACGGGCACTGGGGGGCCAAAGCGTCACGGTGGAGCCGAGGGCCTGCCGGAGTGCGGTGACTCGACTTCAGTCGCTGCACCAACTGGTGGTTCAGGTTGTCCAGACAGTGCCGGCCAAACTGTTGCTGCCCTTCTCCCTGGCTAGTCCAGAACTAGAGGTAGTTCGGGAACATGAGCGAGTGCGACCGCAGACAGTATCACGGATACCGGCGCCAACGGCACCGCTGGATTCACTGGGGGCTCGGTTTCCTTGGCCTGGTATTTGCCATGGCGATCATCGGTGGGGGCGTGGGATCCTGGGTCTCACGTCAGTTTGCACCGAACAAGGCACCCCAGGCAGCAGCGAACCTAACGGTCCTGCAGGTGGCCTTGCAGCTATTCTACGCCGACGCCGGACGCTTTCCCACAACACGCGAGGGGCTCGCGGTGCTCCGACAACCGGACTACCGAGGTCCATACCTTACGGACGACATCTCTGTTGACCCTTGGGGACGTCCCTTCCTGTACTCGTTCTCCGGAACCGGTGTCCCTACAGTGTCAACACTCGGGGCAGACGGAGTAATTGGCGGAACCGGTGAGGACAGAGATTTCCACATTCGCCCCATCCTGGGCCCCCACGTCGCGCCGTCGACTACGAAGCCAGACAGAGGCACGCAGGATTCCCACGAATGAAGGGTCGGGCCGGGATTCCGAAGAGTAACGGTGGTACTATCGACCGTTCCATGCCGCAGGTTTCGTCGCGGAGAGAGAACAGATGCGAACCTGACAGGTGTACGCAGGTGCCCCATGCATGCAATCAACAGTATTGACGAAATGCCGACGCTGGATCGCGCGATTCACGTGTCTCAGTCCCTGGCCTTGTTGGATGCGATTCTGATGCCGGAGTGGGAGTATCGCTACTTCTCGTTCAACGCATCATGGGATCGCTCTGCAGGCGAAAGAATGGCATCCATGAGAGACGGGGAAGGTGACGAGTTCTTCCTGCTGTTCTCGCCCAACGGAGCCGTGGGCAAGGTGCTGTTATCAGCGGAGATCCTCGGGAACGTGGGCGCGGCACTTGCCCTCATTCCTGGCTGCTTTGGCGGCTTTAAGAGCGAGCCTGCGTTCAGCATCCATCAGATGACTTTCTGTATCTGGCGACAGACAGGCGACAAGTCTTGGTTCGCAGTGCCTACACGCGACGACGCATATCCTTGGCTGAGATTCTTAGTCTACGATCCTGCATATTACCGCGCCTGGGCGGAAGACTATTACGAGAGGGAGATCAACGCTCACGCAGTTCAACGAGTGTACGAGGACCATGAGGTGACGGACGCGGTCATAGCCATGCTCAATCCGGAGGCCTCAACAGCGACTCTGGAAAGCGATCTTACTGCAATCCTTGGAACGGGTTGAGCTGCTATGTCGTTCCGGCGCGCAGGCGGGGGCTGACGCGACCGCCGTCTTATTCCGCTGATCAGTTTCCCCTTGACTGCTCGCGCTCCGCGTCAGGCTCCTGGGCGCAACTCAAAGAAGGGGGCGGCCGAGCAGTCCGCTCAGGCGCCCAGATCAACGCACCGATCGGCAGCTCTTGCCGCCCAACCGCGATGGGCCTACCATCGCGCGGGCGACGGATATCACGTACAGAACTCGCCCGCAGGAGCTACAGCCAATGAAACTCGCGTACGTGCAGTTCAGCCCGGCGTTTTGTGATCCTGACGCGACAGTTGCCCTGCTGAATCCGCTGCTGGAGCAGTGTGCTCCGGCGGATCTGGTCGTCCTGCCGGAACTCTGCAATTCGGGCTACAACTTCTCGTCACCGTCGGAGGCTGGTCGGTGCGCGGAACCAGTGGGCCAGAGCCGCTTCCTGGGCTTTCTGGGCGAGCGCTGCCGCGAGCACGGCTTCGACGTGGTCACTGGCCTCAACGAGCGGGCCGGCGACAGGCTATACAACTCGGCCGTCCTGGTGACGCCGGGCGGAGTGGCCGGCCACTACCGAAAGCTGCACCTCTTCCTCAACGAGAAAGACTACTTCACAACCGGCGATACGGGGCTTCCAATCTTCGAGCGGCCGTACGGGCGAGTCGGCATGCTCATCTGCTTCGACTGGATCTTCCCCGAAGCATGGCGCGTGCTCGCCCTGCGTGGAGCCGACATCATCTGCCACCCGTCGAACCTGGTCCTGCCGGGCCTGGCTCAACGCGCCCTCCCGATCCACGCCATGAT
The DNA here is from genome assembly GCA_028277545.1 of Phycisphaerae bacterium. Classification (GTDB taxonomy): domain Bacteria; phylum Planctomycetota; class Phycisphaerae; order UBA1845; family UBA1845; genus JANQGB01. Next base: position 2,861 of record JANQGB010000099.1, read on the forward strand.
CAAC
>JANQGB010000103.1 GCA_028277545.1 Phycisphaerae bacterium
GGTCGATGGACTTCACGCGGTTCAGGCGCGCCACCGACTGCCGCACCAGGTGCAGCGCGTGCTGGTCGTTATTGGCGTAGTGGTCCACCCCTGGTGAAGGCCGCCACCGGCGAGATTGTCACCGCCGAGGAGCTGGGCGGCGCCGATGTGCACTGCCGCACCTCCGGGGTGACCGACCACTACGCCAATAACGACCAGCACGCGCTGCACCTGGTGCGGCAGTCGGTGGCGCGCCTGAACCGCGTGAAGTCCATCGACCTGAACATCCGTGAAAGCCGCGAGCCACTCTACCCGGCGGAGGACATCTACGGCGTTATCCCCAAAGACACACGCCAGCCCTATGACGTGCGCGAGGTCATCGCCCGGTTGGTGGACGCCAGCGAGTTCGACGAGTTCAAGGCCCTCTACGGGACCACGCTGGTCACTGGCTTTGCCCGCCTGCACGGTTACCCGATCGGCATCGTGGCCAACAACGGCATTCTGTTCGGCGAGTCGGCCCAGAAAGGTGCACACTTCATCGAGCTCTGCGCCCAGCGCAAGATCCCGCTGCTGTTCCTGCAGAACATCACCGGCTTCATGGTCGGCAAGCAGTACGAAGCCGGCGGCATTGCCAAGCACGGCGCCAAGATGGTGAACGCCGTGGCCTGCGCCGATGTGCCCAAGCTCACGGTGTTAATCGGCGGATCCTTCGGGGCGGGCAACTACGGCATGTGCGGGCGCGCCTACGATCCGCGCTTCCTGTTCATGTGGCCCAACGCGCGCATCTCGGTGATGGGCGGCGAACAGGCCGCCGGCGTACTGGCCCAGGTCAAGCGCGACCAGAAGGAGGCCAACGGCGAGGATTGGCCGGAAGCCGAAGAGCAGGCCTTTAAGCAGCCCATCATCGATAACTACGAGACCCAGGGTCACCCCTACTACGCCTCGGCGCGGCTGTGGGACGACGGCGTGATCGACCCCGCCGACACCCGCATGGTGCTCGGTCTGGCCCTGTCCGCCTGCCTCAACCAGCCGATCGGTGAGACCCGCTTCGGCGTGTTCCGCATGTAAGCATGACCTGTTCCAGGAGACTGACCCGTGTTTAGCAAGATACTGGTAGCCAACCGTGGCGAAATCGCCTGCCGGGTAATTCGCACCGCCCGCCGCATGGGTATAGCCACGGTGGCAGTGTATTCCGACGCCGACGCCAACAGCCTGCACGTGGCGATGGCCGACGAGGCGGTGGCCATTGGCGCCGCTCCGGCCCGCGAATCCTACCTGCGCATCGAGCGAGTCATCGAGGCGGCGCGGCAAACCGGCGCCGAGGCCATTCATCCCGGCTACGGCTTCCTCTCGGAGAACGCCGCCTTCTGTGAGGCCTGCGACGCAGCCGGTATCACCTTCATCGGCCCGCCCACGGCGGCCATCGAGGCCATGGGCTCCAAGTCGGCGGCCAAGCGCATCATGGAAGAAGCGGGTGTGCCACTGCTGCCTGGCTACCACGGCGAGGAGCAGGACCCGGCCCTGCTGCTGGAAGCGGCCGAGAAAATCGGCTTCCCGGTACTGCTGAAAGCGGTGGCCGGCGGCGGCGGCAAGGGCATGCGTATGGTCGAGGACGCATC
>JANQGB010000986.1 GCA_028277545.1 Phycisphaerae bacterium
CCCGCGCTGGCCGAAGCTCACCTGCCTTTAGTCGCCTCCTTCCGCCGCACGCCGGTTCAGTTGACTGGTCACCTGGCAGCGGACGTGCGTCTTACCATCAAGCTCCCGGACGGCTGGACGCCGGTCATCCTGCCCGAGACGCTGCCGGCAGTTTCCGGCGACTGGGGCCGGATAAGCCAGATGGTCAAGACCGACGAAAACGGTGTTCACTTGGCGCGGCAGGTGCGGTTCGACAGGATGGTGATCGGGCCCGACGTGTTCGCGGAGATCCGACGAGCGGTCCGTACGCTGCGGAGCGACGCAGCTCGATCCTTACTCGTGGCCAAGACGGAGAAGTCCGAGTCCTAGCGGCGGCCGGACAGCAGCGCGGTCGCCATCGGCCGCCGGCGGCTGGGCAGAGACGGAGCGGGCGCTCGCCAGGGCTTGTTCCGCCCCGTAACTGAGCCCGGCTGGTGCTGACTTCAGACATACGGAGCTACGTGGTTTCATGCCCTCGGTATATAAGGCCCTGCACCAGCGCGGCTTCCTTGAACAGGTTACCGATCCGAACCTGGCTAACATACTCGCCTCCCGGAGCGTCACCTTGTACGCCGGCTTCGATCCCACGGGTTCGAGTCTGCACATCGGCAGCCTGGTGCCGATCATGGGGCTGGCTCATTTTCAGCGGGCCGGGCACACGCCGCTGATTATCGTCGGCGGCGCCACGGGCATGGTTGGCGATCCCAGCGGCAAATCCGCCGAGCGCAACCTGCTTACCCCTGAGCAGGTCGAGGTCAACTGTGAGGCGATCGGCAAACAACTGGCCCGTTTTATGAGCTTCGAGGGCGAGAACGCGGCCCGCATGCTCAACAACGCCGACTGGATCGGCAAGTTCAGCTTCCTGGAATGGCTCCGTGACGTCGGCAAGCACTTTTCGGTCAACGCCATGATGGCCAAGGACTCGGTGCGCCGCCGGATGGAAGAGAGCGGCCTCAGCTACACCGAGTTCAGCTATATGCTCTTGCAGGCCTACGACTTCCTGCATCTCTATCGAGAGCACGACTGCACGCTGCAGGTCGGTGGCAACGACCAGTGGGGCAACATCACAGCCGGCATCGATCTGATCCGCCGGATTACTCAGCAACAGGCGTACGGAATCACCTTCCCCCTGTTGACCACCGCCGGCGGCGGGAAGTTCGGCAAGACAGAGGCCGGGGCTGTCTGGCTAGACGCGCAGCGCACCAGCGTCTGGGACTTCTACCAGTACTGGATCCGGGCCGACGACAGCGACGTGATTCGCTTCCTCAAGCTGTTCACTTTCCTGCCACTGGATGACATCCGGGAGCTTGAGACGGAAGTGGCTCAGCGCCCCGAGAAGCGCGTGGCCCAGGGCATCCTGGCCCGCGAAGCCACTGCCGTCGTCCATGGGGCAGAGCAGGCCGGCGCCATGGAGCAAGGTGCCAAGGTCCTTTACGGAGGGCAGATCAAGGACCTGTCGGACCAGCAGCTCAAAGCGTTGTTCGCCGATGCCCCAACGCACGAGATTGCCAAGGATCGACTGGGGGCGGGAATCTCCATAATAGACCTGCTGGCCGAGAGTAAGATGGTGCCTAGCAAGTCCGAAGCCCGCCGGCGCCTCAAGGGCGGCGGCATCTACCTGAACAACGTCCCGGTGAACGACCAGTGCGTCGTCAACAGTGAGTCACTGGCGTCTCCGTCTTGCATCGTTCTGCGCAGCGGTAAGAAGAACTACTGCCTGATTCACTTGGTGTAAGCGTCCGGCGAGGGAAAGTCCGCGGCGCGAACCAACTCGTAGGGTGCATCTTGATGCACCGGCAGGTCAAGGGCCTTCGCCATAGGCCATTACTTGTGGGATTGTTGATTCCCCACGCCTGCTACGCAGGGATGGGGCACCCGGGCAAGTGCCGCTGTGCAGGCACACCGCGACTGAGAGCGCTCCCTGCCGAACTGATCCGTGAAGCGGATCCCACCTTCCGCATTACCCACCGCAGCTGCGCAGGTATGGGGTACGCCGTTACTTTGGCGATGTCTTGTAGGTCAGCACCTTAACCTCGCCGGGCGCCAGGGCCAGGCGCAGCTTCCCAGCGGACAACAGTGGCGACTGCCTGCCGCGCGTGAATTCAAGCAGAACGTCACAGGGCCGCTTCCTGTCGGCGGGACGTGGCAAGTGATCAATCACGCAACGGCGGCGTCGCCTGAAGTCGGTGTTGGCCACGACCAGCAGGACCTGCCGACCACGGTCCACCCTCCAGCCGACCGCCAACGTCGCTGGCACCGAAGTCGCCAAGTGAGGTTCGAAGTAGTTGCGCGGCTGGCTGAGGTCGCGAAGAAAACTCCGCCTGACTTGAGCCGTCTGCCCGAGTAGGGCGACCAACTCGCCACCCTCCGCGTTCTGCCAGTGCAGCGCCGTACGATCGAAGTAGGCCAACTTGCCGTAGAACGGGTCACTGCGGGGCAGCGCGAAGCGCCCGGACGGTTCACTGTCCAGGCCGAGGTTCATGGGCTGTCGTTCGGAGACCTCAAGTCCACTGTTGATCAGCGGGATTCCTGACGGCAGGAAGTGGTTGAGCACGGCGGCCATCCGCGCGAAAGTGACCCCACCCGGCCGCGTGACCGCACGGGGCGTGTCCGGCGTCTCAGCGGCGGCCAGGGCGGGAAGCGCCGACTGCGGCAACACCTCGCGCACCAGCTTGTGTAGTTCGCCCTCGGCAGCCCGCGGCTCCATGTACCAGCAGGAGCCTATGATCGCGTTGTATCCCGCACGCTTGGCGGCTGGGGCGGCGCCGTGGTCGAACTCCTCGGCCAGAAAAGCGAAGTCCGGGTCGGTGCGCCTGGGTTTGTTGACGATCATGTCCTGCAGGTCTGGCGGCAAGGCGTGACCCATATCCACGCGAGCGCCATCGACGCCGAACCGCTGATAGAACGGCAGGATGTCAGCCAGAGTTCGCCACAGCGCTCGATTCGGGCGCCGGCCTGGAAAGCGGCTGCTCTTGATCGTGTCAGTGAATACGTAGGGAGGTTGGGCGGCCGCGTCCGGCAAGTGCTTAGCCGACGCACTGGGGTGATCCAGGTACAGCCGCAGGAAAGTCACGTCTGACCAGGGCGGCTGTGGATCGTTAATACAATCAGAGAACCCGGGCGGCGTGATGACGCCAAACTCGCGGCCTATCTCCTTAAGCAGGTTGCGCGGCGGTGAGCTCCGGCACTGGTCGGCAAACCGCCGCCAACGCACAGGCTCGGTGACGCTGGGTGCCTGGCGGAAGGCGGCCAGGTGGGTGCGGAGCTCCTTCCGGCAGAACAGGTCGCCGAGTTGGGATGGCTGAGGTATGAGGTCCGTGAACCCGTCGATCTGCGGCGCTCCGTAACGGCGGGCTGCCCGCCGATCGATCCAGTAGAACCACTCGGGGTGGTCGATGATCAGGTCGGCATCGCGCGAGGCCGTCCGCGGGGCGAGGTCGATCATCACGCGCATATCCAGCGCGTGGGCGGCTTCGACGAGGGCCGCAAACTCCATTTCAACATCGGCAGCGTCCGTACCCAGCAGGCGGTCGTGTAGGTCGGGCTCGAGTTCGTAGAAGTTCTTCGCGGAATAGGGGCAGCCGACTTCGCCCTTGCGGAACATCCGGCTGCACTTGCTGATGGGCAGCATGTAGAGCGTGTCCACCCCCGTACGCAGCAACAAGGGCAGCAGCAGGATGGTCTTAAGGAAGGTGCCGGTGTCGGTGCCGGCGGCGGTCGACGTCAGGCGCCCGTTGCCGTTATGGTCCCAGGCGGTCGTGGTGCGGATCAGTGTGGAGTACAGGCTGGCCTGCTGGATCCAGTCACCGCCTCGCCGCCGCTGACCGTCCAGCAGCACCTTGCCGCCGTCCAGGCGGCGAACTCCGCGGATGCGAGACAGACTCCGGCCACTCGGCCGGCGCTTGCCCCGGGCCGGCAGGACAACATGCTCCAGGCAGGCCAGGGCATAGCGAATCGGATCAACAGCGATCTGGCCCGGACCGACGTGGTCCACCTCCTCGTAGCCCCAGCAGTTCCACAGCGCTGGCAGGCGGTAGCGCCGCCGGCGCGGACGTCTGGCGCGAGCCGCCAGTCGGGCGTGCAGGTCGTCGAGGCTCCCCATTCGTGGTGCTGCCATACGTGCTCCCCTTCGGCCGGGCGGTGGCGTGCCCGGAGAGTCTAACGATTCGGCACCCCCGTCGCCAGAAACGCTGAGGCCGGCAAGCGAACCGACCCGCCGCTACCAATGCCGGCCGGATTCGAACCACGTGACCGCCGCTTGACGCGACTTGCGCCGTAGCCAAGATGTTGCTTGGTCTGACTATCGAAAGGCGCGACATGCACGGTACGGTAGGCTTCGCGAATCGTCTGGTGCTGGTTGGCGCGTCCGCCGGACTGTTTCTGATGGCACACGGTATAGCAGGTGGTGATATGCCCGCGGACGCACCGGCGACTGGCGCAAGCGGAACTCCGGCCAACGTATACGCGTCCCGGTCAGCCGATTGGCGTAACGGGGCCCTGATCTACCAGGTAATCGTCGACCGCTTCGCGCCCTCGGCCGACCTGGAAGCCAAGCGTCACCTGTACCCTGATCCAAAGAAACTCCGCGCCTGGGCGGAAAAACCCAAGCGAGGCCAGTTTCTGCCGGAGGTCCAGGTGTGGAGCCAGGAGATCGACTTCTGGGGCGGTGACCTGCAGAGCCTGATCGGCAAGCTGGACTACATCGCCGACCTGGGCATGGAGGTGCTGTACCTGAATCCGATCTGCAAGGCCTACACGAATCACAAGTACGACGCCCAGGATTACTTTGCGGTGTCGCCCGAGTACGGTACGCGGCAGGATCTGCGGGCGCTGGCCGACGCCCTGCACAGTCGTGATATGTACCTGATGCTCGATGGGGTGTTCAACCACATGGGTCGCACCGCGCCGTGGTTCGCGGACGCCACCAGTTCACCCGACAGCCCGTACCGAGACTGGTTCTACATTGGAGAGCAGTACAAGCTGGGCTACCGCGCCTGGGCCGATGTGGCCAACCTGCCGGAGTTGAACCTGGAGCACCCGAAGGTCAGGGCTCGCATCTACGGCGATGAGGATTCCGTAGTTCAAGGCTACCTGCGCGACGGTGTCGATGGCTGGCGTCTGGACGTAGCCTTCGACCTGGGCTTCGATGTACTGGCAGAACTGACCGCAGCCGCCCACGCGACCAAGCCGGGTTCGGCCGTGGTGGGCGAGATCTGGAACTATCCCGAGCAATGGTCCCCGGCTGTCGACGCAGTGATGAACTTCCACGCCCTGGCCATCTGCGACGGCCTGGTCAGCGGCAGAATCTCCGGGGACAAGGCCGGGCGGATGTTGGCCCGGATGATCGAGGACGCCGGCATCGATCCGATCCTCAAAGCCTGGCTCGTCCTGGATAACCACGACGTGCCGCGACTCAAGACCCGCTGGCCCCATAAGTGGCAGCAACGGATGCTGCAGGTGTTGCAGTTCACCCTGCCCGGGGCGCCCTGCGTTTATTACGGCGTGGAGCTGGGCATGAAAGGGGGCGACGATCCAGAGCAGCGCGGGCCCATGCGCTGGAACCTGGTGACCGACGAAAACGTCACGCTGGAGTGGTTCCGCAAGCTGGTTGCCATGCGGGAAGACGGAGTGGCGCTGAAGGTCGGTGACTTCCGCCTTCTGGATTCCGAAGAGCTGCTGGCCTTTCAACGGTCCACTGACCGCACTGCTGACACAAGGATCGTGGTGGCGAATCCGACCAAGGCTGCGATCACCGAGGTGCTGGCAGTACGCGACTCCAAGCTGATGAACTGGTCGCTGCTCAAAGATGAACTCGGCGACGCCGAGGTGCGTGTCGACGCGGGGACGATTCAAGCCAATCTGCCGGCCCACACAGTCTGGGTGCTCAAGCCCGTTATGGCGGATACCATTGAGTACACGCCCTATAAGCGAGTGCCTTAGCGGCTTCGTCGCCACTGGCGCCACTACCGGCGATCAATCGGCGCATCTTCATTTGCTGCCAGGGTTTGCGACGCTACAATCACACCTCGCCGGCCGAGTCGCGTGGTGTGTCAACACGCATAATTACCGTGCGGAACCGTGTCGCGGCTGACGACGTACACAACGGTGGACGGCTCGCCTGAGGGGGAGGTGTCCGGCCCGCGCACAGCGTACTCGGCAGGATGGGGACCACGCTACGATCGCAGTCCGGGCAGTCACAGGAGCCGCACGTCAAGGTAGTCGTGCAGGTTGAGCCATCAGGAGAATCAGCTAGTGCAATTCCGAGGCGGCAGTATTCCAGGCACGATAGGCAGTGGACCAGCGTTATTGCGAAGTTCAGGTGCGCGCGTGGCTGCTGGTGCGGTGCTTGTCACGGTCGCCATATTGGCCATCTCGATGGGCGGATGTTCTCCGGACAGCGATAAGGGTGCAAACTCCTCGTCTTCGGGAGACTCACAGTTAGCACGTATCGACCGACTTCGCTCGCTTCCCTACGCCGGCTTCTCCGAAGAGAAATCTGATCACGGAGCGGACGGCGTGGTCTTCCAGGACTCCCAGCGCGCCGTCAATGGCTACACGCTGTACATCAACCGGGCGTTGTGTTCGGCCCACCTGATCGATCAGGACGGTGGCGTGGTGCGCTCCTGGAGCCACCCGGGGCGGCGTTGGGGAAATTGTGAACTGCTTACCAATGGAGATTTGCTGGTGGTAGGGGCGGATTACCCGGACTTGCCCGGTGGCAGAGGGTTTACCGACAAATCGCGATGCGCCCTGCGGCTGTCGTGGGACAACAACGTCATCTGGAAGCGCAATATCCCAGCGCATCACGACATCGAGGTGACTCCTAGCGGTCGCTTGCTGACCTTGACTGTCAGCTATCGCCGGGTGCCGGCCATAGACCCGAGCGTGGACATTCGCGACGACCGCATTACGCTGCTGGGCACGGACGGGATACCGCTGGAACATCGCTCGCTGTATGATGCCTTCAGTGCCCGCCCGGACCTGTTCTCGTTCCAGCCGGTCAAGCCGCGGCGCCAATGGAACCGCGACATGGTCGACCTGTTCCACTCCAACGCGATCGAGTGGATGCACTACGAGCACCTGCAGAACAAAGACCCGCTGTACGCGCTGGGCAACATCCTGGTCTGTATACGGCACCAGGACACGATCGCGGTGGTAGACTGGGAGAAGCAAGAGATCGTCTGGGCTTGGGGACAGGGTGAAGTCTCCGGGCCGCACGACGCAACGGTGCTGGAGAACGGGCACATCCTGTTGTTCGACAATGGATTGGGGCGGGACTGGTCGCGAGTCGTCGAGCTGGATCCGCTCACCCGCCAGATTGTCTGGGAGTATGCGGCGCCCGAACCGACCGATTTCTATACGCGCAGTGGTGGCGCCAACCAGCGTCTCGCCAACGGTAACACGCTGGTTACCGATTCGGACAACGGGGAGATCTACGAGGTTACGGGCACCGGAGAGATCGTCTGGCACTTCGTTAATCCCGCACGTGATAAGCGCGGACACAGAGCGGCGATCGCCCGCGCGAAGCGCTACTCCGCGGCATATGTCGAGAAGATCCATAGGAGCACGGACTCTGCGGCCCAAAGTGGCGCTGCGGCAACGTCCCGGTAGCCGAAACGGTGCGCGGTTGCGGACGTTGATCCTGCAGTCCATAGCAGGTCGTTGATGAACGCAGAGCCCGCGACGCCCTACACGAGTGAGGTCGCCGGTTTACCGGCGGCGCACGATCCTCGTCACCCATGCACCAACGTCCGGTAGTTGTCATCGGGATGATCTGCGTGGGCGCCCTGACACTGCGCTTGATAGGGTGCCAGAGCATGGGCAGTACGCCCCCAGATAGACGGCGACACGCCTCTCATTGACGCCTGCCTCGACGACTTTCGAGTCAAGGCCATCGCAGGTGCAAATGCGTGGGGACCGCAGTCTTCTTCATGGCCCTCTTGTACGAGTATACGGTCGCAGCCCCCTACGCCTTCACTGGTCAGCAAGGCACGAACCTTTACCGCGCCGAGGCCGGGGTTCTGTATTGGCACGCTCCCTCCATCTGGCTGCAGTGCCTGTACGGGGTGCTTCCGTTAGTTCTACTGTCCCTAATCTCCCGGTCGCTGTTCACGGATGAACGCGGCGACGCGGAGGGACGAATCGACGCGGGGACTAATCACGCCAACCTGCCGGCCCACGCGGCCTGGGTGCTCACGCCCGTTATTGCAGGTACCAGTGAGTACACGCCCCATAAGCGAGGGCCTTGGCGGGATTAGCAGCGCTGGGGACCAGACAAGACCAGGATCAGCGTATCTTCATTTGCTGCCAGGGCTTGCGACGCTACAATCACACCTCGCCGGCCGAGTCGCGCGGCCAGCCCACACGCGGGATTACCGTGCGGAACCGTGCCGCGGTGGACGACGTATACAACTGTGGAGGGTCACCATGTGTGGGAGGTTCGCCACCAGGGAAGATAAACGCACTGTGGGCTCGAGTTGCTTGGCTGGCATTTTGGATACAGGTGTGGTCTCTGTATGGATACGGACCGGATCGTCGATGGGAACCGAGACATGAGGTGGGTGAGTCACGCCGTAGTCTGTGGGCTGGCCGTGTTGCTGATCCCATTGGGAGGGCTCTGTGGTTGCGAAGAGGCGTCCAACGAACGACCGTCGCGCCGTTCGCCCCGGCCGCCACGAAAGGCGCTGGTTCAGCAGGTCGACTGCGAGAACGTGATCCTGATATCGATCGATACGCTGCGGGCCGACCATCTGGGCTGTTACGGGCACCCGTTCGCCCGCTCGCCGAGAATCGATGCCCTGGCTGCCGAAGGTTGGCGGTTCACGCAGCATATCAACGCCGCACCGACAACGCTTGCATCCCACACGTCTCTTATGACGGGCACCTACCCTCACACGCACGGCGTAGCCAAGAATGGCTATACGGTCAATGAGGACAACGTCATGCTGGCGGAGGTGCTGGGCCGAGCCGGGTTTACATGCGCCGCTTTCATCGGGGCTTTCCCCCTGGACGCCGAGTTCGGCTTCGACCAAGGATTCGACGCCTACGACTGCCGATACAGTATGGCTGGAGGGAAAGGAGAGGAGCGCGATCAAGCCCAGCGACGGGCGGACGAGGTCACCGCGGCCACCATCGCCTGGCTGGACCAGCATAGGAGCGAAGTACCCGCCGGTGCGCCGGGCAGGGATCGTCTCTTTCTGTTCGTTCATTATTTCGACGTGCACTGGCCTTACGAAGCCCCGCCCCCATACGGGCGGATGTACCGCCAGGACACGCTCCGCATCGAGCCGACGATGGACGCTATCCGGAAGGTCCGCGGCATGTTGCGGAAGAACGACCCAGCAGCGATGGACTACGCCCGGGCCCTCGATGCAGAGTATTGCGCCGAGCTCACCTACTGCGATGAGCAGATCGGGCACTTGTTGGATCGACTGAAGAACCGCGGCTTGTACGACAACTCGCTGATCATCGTCACGTCGGACCACGGCGAAACCATGCACGAACACTTCAATGTGTTCAACCACGGCATGTCCGTCTACGACACGGAGG
>JANQGB010000117.1 GCA_028277545.1 Phycisphaerae bacterium
TGCCACACGAGAACCATGCGAAAAAGACTGCAAAACTCAGACATCGATCTCGACCGAATCAGGACGTGCCTGGAGAGTAACTTTGCGCTGTACTGCTAAGTGGGAAGTGAGAAGTTAGAAGTGAGAATTCCGAAGTGAGAATTCCGAATTGAGAATTGAGAATCGTGGCACCGGCATCTTGCGGTGCGAGGGGTTTATGTGGTCTGGATCCGGCATCGCGTCTTCACGGTGGAGAGTCAGTACCGGACTCCGGAAAGCTCCTTGGTTTCTGTGGACTTGGCCTGCGGCTGCCGTCCAGCACCGCGATCATTTCTTAGTGTCGGCATCTGCCACCTACGATTCACGTACAAAACTGCTTCACGGGCCCGGGCTATGGCTGCACTCGGCATTGACCGGCGTCCGCTACTCGGTACGATAGGTGCGTGGCGGCAGCAATCCTGCAATCCCGGCTAACCGGGCGAAGGAAGCCAACCGAACATGTGTCACTCAACTACTACCTCTCTTCTCCTTGCAGTCTCATCAGCGCTCGCCCCAACTGGCGACGCTGGTACCCCGCGACCTGACCTGGCCGAAATTGCTGAACGCGGCAGGCAGACTCTGGAGAAGCTCGAAGAGCATCCCGCGACCTGGCGAGCCGTTCACTCTTCGCTTGACGAATCCGTATTCGAAGTGAGCGTCGCCAGGCAGGGCGACAAGGGGCGCTACGAGCTATCTCACAAGCGAGGCTGGCGTAGCACACCCCTTCTCACAGTGATCGAGCACGGTGACGTGTGGTACGTGAGTGAACTGGGCCAGCGCCCAACCAAGTATAGAAGGCTCGAAGCGCCCGTGAATCTGGTAGGTGCTTACAACTACCTGACGCGCTCAGATCCATACGTGATTCTCGACCCCACCTTCTTCGACGACATGTCCTTCGTCGGCATGACTGAGCAGGACGCGACTTTCAGGCGGCGCCTGCAACCTGACGAGGAACGAAGAGTCAGTCAAGCGGCGGCGATATTTCGCCAGACAAGGAGTGGCTCCGACCCGGACCCTGCTCAGCTTCGTACGCTGCGATCTCTGGACCTCATGCTGGAGAACGGCGTAGAGCTCCGACTGGACCTTGAAACGGGGATACTGGTCAGATCTGGCCAGCCGTCAGATACCATAGAGATACGCGACTTTCGATGGCGCGATCGTCTGGACCAGGAGTTCCTTGTCGATGACCAGAGGTACGAAGACCACACCGCGAGCAGCTTCCACGCCCGGCCTGAAGACCTGATGATGATCCTGCACAACCCCAGGTGGAAGCCCGGCGCGGTCACTGATGCCGTGGACGCGGTGCTCGTCAACATCAGCACCAAAGAGGTGAGGCGCGTACCATTCGAGGGCGTGGCCTCGGCACCCGGCTGCTTCTCCAAAGACCGGACGAAGGTCTACGTTGCGGGCGAAGACCACGACATGGGTGGATACGTTCTGGCCGAGATCGACCTGCGAACCGGTGAGAATCGAAGACTATGCGTCGAGCCTCTGTTCGGACATATGATCGCCATGCCGCGCCTTTCAAACGATGGCACACGGCTGGCGATGGTGGCCAGCAGTATGGACCCTGGCACGACCCATCTCAAGGATGCGGTAGCCAACATGCTGGCCTTCCAGGTGTGCGTTGTCGACATCGAATCGGACAGCTTGTCCAGGATCGGGGAAGCCCGCGACCAGGCGTTTGTGTCCTGGTTGCCGGGCGATAAGGAGCTACTTCTCTTAGTCCGCGAGGGCGGCAACTCGGACAGGCAGACCGGTCACACCATCTGTCGTATGACGTTGGACGGCAAGGTGACGCCGATCCTCGAGGGAGACTGGCCGCTGCTTATCCCGCCGGGAAAGACCTTTCTGTTTCGAAATCTCGAAGATGACCTGTGGTACATTGCCGATACCGACGTGCAGAATGTCAGACGGATTGGAGACGGCTTGCCCCGACATGGCTTTCCCGCAGTCTCTCCGCGAGGCGATCGCGCGGTGATTATGAGGTACGGCGGCGACGACGGCCCCGTTCCTGTCCTGGTCAGCCTGCCGGGCGGAAGCAGCACTCCCATGAACCTGGGGAAGGGGCTGTGGGCAACTCCAGCCTGGGAATGACTTTTTGCTGGCACACTTAGAATATCGCTGAAGGGGTCCGGCCATCTGTCCTGAGCGGCCCCCGGGGACTCGCGCGGCTCTTCGCAATGTAAATCAGGCCAGATCCAATCGCATCGTGTGCCTGGTCTTGGCGGTTTCGGGGTCCATGCCCCGGTCAGCGGCCTCTTTCAGTAGAACCTCAACGAAGTCGGCGGCGTCGCTGTCAGCCAAGGCCGGCTCAATGATCGACTCGACCACACGAAATCCGAGCTTCTCCCAGAACGCAGTGGAAGCCTGGCCGGTGATGGCATAGATGCAGGGCAGGTCAGCATAGGCGTGGGCTTCGATGGCGGTCCAGCCCCGTTCTCGAGCCCACGCGATCAACGTGTGGACCATGCGCGAGCCGAGGCCCTGGCGCCGGTATGGATTGTCCTCCTGCTGAAACGACCCGGTCATAAGGCAATGGATGAAGAGGCTCTTGTCGGCAATCTGGTCCAACGGCGGGAAGTCCTTCTCCGCGAAATCGTCCGCGGGGCCGCAGGGGAAGGTCTGCTGCAGGCAGAAGCCAGGGCCCGCCGCGGCCAACTCGCAGATCGCCTGGGGATAGAAGCGCAACTGCCCGACGATCTGATCGCCGTCCCGGACGATCACAGCGCAGGCGCCG
>JANQGB010001111.1 GCA_028277545.1 Phycisphaerae bacterium
CTAATACCGGCCACCTCGATGCCCACCTGCCTCAACACCACCAGGTCATACTTGACGTTCTGACCCACCTTGTGAATGGAGGAGTCGGTCAGGGCGGGGCCCAGCTTCTTCACTACTTCATCGAGTGGAAGTGTGGTCCCCATGGCCGATCGAACGGGAACGTAACAGCCGGTACCCGCCTGCCAGGAGAAGGACAAGCCGACCAGCCTGGCGGCCACCGGATTCAGCCCGGTCGTTTCCGTGTCGAAGGCGAAGACCGCCTGCTTCGACAACTCCGCGGCCAGGTCATCGAGTGCCTGCGGCGTGTCGATCCTCCGGTAGTCGGCCTGTGTGACGTCCGCGGCCGGTTCAGGCGCCGCCGCCGGCGCCGGCTCGCCCTCGGCGAACGTCGCCAGGTGCTCGGTCAGCCGATTGAATCCCAGCTCCTCGAAGATGGGCCTTACGCTCTCCACGGGCACCCCGCTGAAGCGGGCCGCATCAAGGTTAAAGTCAAACTCGACATCGCGACGCAGGGTGACCAGTTGCCTTGTGATCGGCAACTGCTCGGCGAAAGCCCGCACGTTCTCCCCCTGCTTGGGCGTGAGTTGGTCGGCATTTTCCAGCACGGCGTCCGCCGATCCGTACCTGGCAAGCAGCTTGGCGGCGGTCTTGACTCCGATCCCCTTGACCCCGGGAATGTTGTCCACGTTGTCGCCGGTCAGCGTCTGGATGTCGATGGCCTGCTCCGGGGAGTAGCCCTTGGTCTCCTGCAAAGTCACCGCATCCACCACCACATCCTTGGCCAGGTTGTACAGCCGAACGCTGCCTCCGCCGGGCTGCTGCTGGCTGAGGAGCTGCTCCAGGTCCTTATCGCTGCTGACCAGGTACACATCGATCTTCTCCACACTCAGCCGGTCCACGATGGTGGCCATCAGGTCGTCGGCCTCGAATCCGGGCTTGCGGTAGATAGGGATGCCCATGGTCTCGACGATCGAGACGATGCGATCGGCCTGGGGTGGCAGGTCCTCCGGAGGCGGTTCGCGGGTGGCCTTGTAGTTGGGGTCGATGTCGCGCCGGAATACCGTTTCGTCAGAGGTGTCCAGCGCCATGGCCAGGTAGTCGGGGCGGCAGGTCCGAATCAGGTTGAGCAGCGACTGGCAGAAGACATGCGTAGCTCGGGTCGGCTCACCTGACGGGCTGGTCAGGTCGCGGAAGGGCGCATAGTACGATCGGTAGATCTGCGCGTGGCCGTCTAGCAGGTAGAGCGTTCGGTTTGCCATGTGGGATTATCCAGCTCGTTGAGAGGCTCCTGGGGATTCACGGGCAGCGACGAGGTCTTGCACACTACCGCAGCGTAGACCTTGACCGCCCCGGCGCGCTTCAGCACGCGGGCACATTCGCCGAGCGTCGCCCCGGTAGTGGAGACGTCGTCGACCAGGCAGATGACGGCTCGGTCCATGCGCACGCCGGCGGTGACCTGGAAGGCGCCCTCCACGTTCTTGACCCGCTGGGCATAGTTCAGCCCCACCTGCGACGGGCCGCCCCGCACGCGGCGAAGCAGCGGCAGGTCGGGCAGCTTCGTCTCCCCGGCCGCCCGGCGGGCTATGGCCGGGGCGATGTAAGGCCGTCCGCCCAGGTGTCGATGCCAACAGGTGGGCACGGCG
>JANQGB010001285.1 GCA_028277545.1 Phycisphaerae bacterium
AACCTGGCGGGCTACAGCGAAGAGGAAATCGTCACGGCCCCACTCAGCAACGGTTCCAGCCTGCTTCCATTGCTGGAGGATCCCCAAGCCCCCTGGCGAGACCATCTGCTGTTCGAGATGGGCCGCCGTGAAGACGTCATGATGCGACCCGCCTGGGCCACCATTCGCACGGAGCAGTGGAAGTACACCCAGTACGACTACCTGGACGGTGACGCGCTGGCCGAGGAACTCTATGACCTGGAAGCGGACCCCTTCGAGTTAGTGAACCTGCGCGACGACCCGGCCCACGCAGCCCAGAAAGACGCTCTGGCCGCCATCCTGAACCAGGAGCGGGGGCTGTTCGTGGGCAGCATGGTCGATCCCGTCAACCGCCTGCCGGATCCAACGCTCGGCATCGAGTACACACTGCCGCTAGATGTCACCGGTGGCACCCCACCCTATTCGTGCGAACTCTGGACCGAAGACCCGGGCCCGACCGGCCTGCCCGACGGGCTGTCCATAGACGGCGCCTGCGTAATCAGCGGCACCGCCACCGAGACCGGCGTCTTCACCTTCACCGTCAAAGTGCAGGACAGCTCAGCCTCCCCGCATCACGGCGGCCCGCAGTGGTTCGTGCGCAGCTTCGTCTTCGTCGTGCTGGAGTAGAGCCCAACCGCAGTTTCACCTGCACAGCTGCCCGCACGCCAGTGTGTCCCATTCCTTCCGCAGGAAAGGGTGAGGTATCAACCAGTGTGCCCCATCCCTTCCCCAGAAAGGGGTGGGGAATCAACCAACCCCGCAAGAGCTTACCGCAGTGTGCCCCATCCCTTCCCCAGGAAGGGGTGGGGACTCAACCAACCGCCTAAGGAGCGAAATAGGGCAGAGTGCCTGCGCCATGGCGCAACATAATGCACCGCGTTCGCGTGGATGACCGCCCCGCCCGACCCAAGGGCGGCCACACGTGTCGGCGCCGTGTCCCGGAATACTACCGTGACACGGGGGACCGACTCAAGGCCCCAGATGCCAGAATCGGACACAAATTCGGGCCAAGTGCAGTATAACTTTACCACTTTCGTCACTTAGGCGAATCTGCTATCCTGGCCGGGTCAAGGCGGGGAAGAGGTTGAGAGAGAGACGCCCACAGGCGGGGTGCGCTCTCTCTTTTTGTCGGCGCGTTGCCCAGGCGACGCAAGGCACTGGCCCGATTCAGGCTTCTTCTGGAGGAGAGCACGACCATGCGAAACATCGTAAGACTCTCGGTAGTGGCGGCATTGGTTCTGGTATGCGTCGGTGACATGCAGGCGGGCGTAGTGATGGATACCGTGGCCATCGGCAATCCGGGCAATCCCGGGGAGATGTCGGGTGAAGGGGCAGGTGCTGGCGGCTACGGTCCGGACCGCATCTGCGGCGCCGTGGACCACACTTTCGGTATGGCAAAGTACGAGGTAACCGCTGGACAGTACACCGCATTCCTCAATGCCGTAGCCGCTGACGACACGTACGCCCTGTACAACACGAGCATGCGGACCCACAGCCACGGATGCGATATTCGGCGCACAGTCTCGCCGGACGGCTACACGTACAGTGTCGCGGACGACTGGGCGAATCGGCCGGTCAACTTCATTTCCTGGGGCGACGCTGCGCGGTTCGCAAACTGGCTGCACAACGGCCAGCCAACGGGAGCGCAGGGGCCGGGCACGACGGAAGACGGCTCGTACTTTCTGGACGGAGCGATGTCAGCATCTGAACTCAGCGCGGTAACGCGAGAGCAGGACGCCACCTGGGTGATCCCGTCCGAGGACGAGTGGTTCAAGGCAGCGTACCACAAGAACGACGGCCTGACGGGGAACTACTTTGACTATCCGACGAGCAGTGACAGCGAGCCGAGCAACGACCTCATCGACCCCGATCCCGGCAACAACGCAACGTTACTCGCCCCCGGTGAGGACTACACGATCGGCGGTCCCTACTGGCGTACCGAGGTGGGCGCTCACGAGAACTCTGCCAGCCCGTACGGCACGTTCGACCAGGCCGGCAACCTGTGGGAGTGGAATGAGGCTATAATCGGTTCTTCGCGTGGCCTCCGCGGCGCATCGTACTGCTGCGGCTACCTCAACGGCTCGCACGCGGCATACCGCTACGACGGCGGCACTCCGACGAACGAGCACCGCAATGTCGGCTTCCGTGTAGTCTACGTCCCAGAACCCGCTACTGTAGCGCTACTGTCTCTAGGCGGTCTACTCGCACCCAGACGCCGACGCTGACCGCCAGCCGTGATTGCACTCAATCGCGGGCCGCCCCGAAACTGGGGTGGCCTGTCGTGCGCGCCGGTCACACTATCACGCCGCACTCTGGGCAATCGGGCGATGTGAGTCCGTTGAGGATGTAGCCGCACGCCCAGCAACGGTCTGGCCCGTGTGGTCCGCCCCACATGAAAATGATAGCGCCGATAATAATGCCGGGCAGAGCTACAAGTCCGATCGCGAGCCCGTCGGCGAGGAGCGCCAGCGCCCAGTCGGAGACGGCCGCTGGCAAAATCGCAGTGACCGGGCCTTGAACCGCAGCAAGTGCCCACTCCCACCCGATCGCACCAAGGAAGCCGGTCACGAACACCGCGGCACCAACGGCCAGATTCATCCGTCGCCATCGCATGACGTCGAGGATAGCGGAATCCAAGGGTGGTCTCATCCGCCAGTGCTCGGTTCAGTCGCAGGTGCCCCCGGTTCAGCCGTTCGGTTACATAGCCAGCGACACCGGCTTCGCCAAGTCGCTGATCGACCGTTTCGCCTACGAACATCATACGAAGCCGATAATGCTGCCACCCAGCGTCACATCTCGGCTCATACTCAAGCGCGAGGCCCGGCATTCATGACGGGTCAAAAAAACGCACCGCCGCTTCGCCTACGAACAGTTAACGACGCCGGCCATGCTGTCACCCAGCGCCGCCGCTCCCCTCGCACTCAGGCGCTAGGCCCGGCATTTATGCCGGGTTAACAACGCACCGCGAGACCAGTCCGACCCCGGTTCACCGGGGTTCTCGATGAAGGTCTTCAGACATCGCACCCACACCCCTCAGCGTCATGACGCTCAACGCTCGGCATGAATCCCGCTCAACGAAGACCCGCCGTGCCCGGAAGCGACGCTTCATGTCGCCTCACCGCATTCCGGGCAAACGCCGCTGACGTTACCCGTCAGATCATACTCGCAAGTCTTGCATAGTCCTTCCTTCCTGGCCGCGCGAATGAGGCGCCGCCGCACCATCCGCTCGCGGACGAGAGCATACATGGGGTACGACAAGAGAAGTCCTGTCATCAACCACAGGGGGACGACCAGCGTATGGTTGCGGTAATACTCACGAGTGCGACCGTAATAGGCAAGTGGACCGACCCGGTATTCCATGGAGTCGGAGACGCCGGGCGTTTGATCCTTTGCCTGCGTGAGGTGTACTTGCAGGGTGCCACCAACGCCCCTGGCCTGAAACAACCCCCAGCCGTACCTGTACGACTGTGCGGACCAACCCTCGTAGGAAGGAGGGCACTGCCCGCGAACGCAGGGCACCGGCCGGTAACTTCGCCACCACAGCACACCCGCGCCGATCGCCAGCAGCATCAGTACCACGAACACCGTGTTGCGGATCATATCTCCGGCACCTCTCGGCCACACTCCGGGCACGCGCCGCTCACGTTGCCGGTGAGGTCATATTCACAATTTGTGCAGTGGCGCCCATCGAACACGACGCAGCGCCAGCGGAGCCCCATGTAGACTGCCCGCGATGTCGTCAAGGCGGCCAGGATGGCCACGCAGAGGCAGATTTGAAACAGGGCGCTGTTCATAGAGCCGCCCCCAAGGGCTAGGGCCAAGCCAAGGCATAGGCAAAGGAGCACCCAGCAGACCGAGAAGGCCAAAGGGACCGCGGCCGCCGCAATGGCAAGCGACGCCACGATCGAGAGCCTCCTGTATCGAAACACGATCGGCATGGCACACAGGTCCAGAGTATGCTTTACGCGGGAGCGTCCCTTAGTGTCGCCTCCCCGCACTCGGGGCACCGCGGCTCGGGCAGCCCCGTCAGATTCTACCCGCAGTGGAGGCAGAGGCCGCGTTTGCGGCGTCGGTGGCGGCGGAGCGGGCCTCGGATGAAGGTGAAGGCGGGATACGCCGCAAAGATGATCAACGGGCACCAGAGCGGGAAGTAGACATACCCGACGTTGCTTCCGCCCTGAATCCTCTCCGATGGTCTCCAGTCTGGGACAACCAGGCCGATGCTGGTGAGGTGTGACTCCCTGCCAGGGTACTGAGGCAGAGGGCAATGACCCTTGACGAGCATTCTGCGTATCGTACGTGGTGCTATAGGCCTTCTCTCAACCATTAGACGCTCAGAGGTCTGTTTCGGCGGCCGGAATGTCTCAGGAAGTCTCCACCTGCACATCGAGGCGGACAGCCTACCTTTAATCGTTGCGGCTGCTACTAGTGTGTCTCGCGTTTCGGTTAAGACCCAATAGCGGCTGTACGTAGAGCCGTCCGAGAAGCTAAGCGCCATCAGGAAGGCCGTGCCAAGCGACTGCAGCAGAAGAACCGCGATGACCGCCTTGCGGATCATCTCATGTTGGCCGGGCGCTGGCAATCAGGACATTGCTTCCCCTCCATGCCCCTCAGGTCAGCAAAACATCGGCGGCAGAATCCGTAGTCGGCATTAAGATCCGTCGGCAGGAACTTCCCGTTGACGTCGAAAGTCATGATGTAATCAAGAGTATAGTCGCCTTTCTTTTGTAACCCCGGCGCGAAGTCACGCCAGATGCAGACCTGGCCTTCCGGAATCTGAAACGTGAAGGTGGGCCGGCCATAGACCATCACGCAGTTGTCTCTGTCAGGGGTCAATTGCTCACCGTTGCGCTTGATCATCGGCGGATGAACCGGCCCGGTGCGACAATGCCAGGACCCTCGGTCAGTCTGCGCGCATCCGCAGCCAAACAGCAGCATGAGGGCCACTGCAATGTTCTGGCGATTAACAGTACAGCGCAAAGTAGGCTCAAGAGATTCGGGGCCCTGGATCGATAACTCCTGTCAGAAGAAGGATTTGGATTCCTGGCAGGAGGATGGACATG
>JANQGB010001295.1 GCA_028277545.1 Phycisphaerae bacterium
CATGTCCATCCTCCTGCCAGGAATCCAAATCCTTCTTCTGACAGGAGTTATCGATCCAGGGCCCCGAATCTCTTGAGCCTACTTTGCGCTGTACTGCTAAGGTGACGGAGAAATGGTGGCAGAGATTGCGTCGGCAGATCAAGAGGCGAGCGGTGCGCATTCCGAGAGAAGGTCCCGAAGACGGCCCAAATGCCGAAATCTGGGCCCTATCGTCGGCGCTGAAGCGCATCCGAGACGGGACCATCCGCGATCTGAATCCTGCTTGATTTCACCGTGATACGACAGATGACACCGCGGGCGAGAAGAGTTGAGCGGTCTAGGCCGCAACGTTGCGGTGACCGCGGATAGGAGTACAACCGAATGAGCTACGACATCAGCCTTTGGCAGCAATCTGCATCTCTGGAAGCGGAGGAAGTGTATACGCAGTTGTCGGATGGGCAGGCCGTTGACGGCCTGGTCCCCTTGCCCATCGACGAGATCATGGGCTGCCTGCGCAAGGAGTTTCCAGGAATCGAGGAGAATCCTGGCACCCTGGACTGGGACTCGCCTGACAACAAGGGGGCCGTGCAGGTGTCCTGGTCTCCGCAGCATGTCCGATTCGACTGTTACGGGCTGTCCACCAAGTACATGAAGAAGTTGACGAGCGTCGCCCGCGAGTTCGGGCTGCCGGTCTACGATCCACAGAGGAATGTCCGATACGAGACAGACCCCAAAGGGCGTGAGCAGCCGCCGAGTGACGGGTGATGGTCGTCCGGTCCCGAGTGGGTTGCGATGGCAACGACTGATGTGCGGACGCATCGCACCCACGGATGACGCCCCATCACGGCCAGGGACGAGCAGCGATAAGTCGTATAGGGTTACCTTCACCTGAATGCGATAGGTTCCGTGAGGTAGTACGGGGTGATACCGTGAAACGGCGGTGGATCGAATACAGCGACCAGTGGTACAAGGGCAGTCCGATGGCATTCTGGGTTCATCTGCCTGTCGATAATGAGCGCTGGCTCGATGCGACGGCATTCGAACCAGCATCGCCGTCACCGGTCCCCGGCAAGGGATACCCTGTCTATTTCGTCGAGTTCGGTGATTTTGTCTTCCGCTTCTCGTCGCTTGACGAGATTGATGGCTGCATCAAAGTTCTCAGTCAGAAGAACCTGCCGGACGTGAAGGCCGAGTTGCGCGGGGGAAGGGGGCCAGGTTCTCATTGGCTCAATAAATTGCCCGGTCAGGTGCTGCAGTGGTCATACCGCAGGCGAGCGACTGAGTATCTCGGAGAGTGCCGCGACTACTTTGCGGCGGCGGATGCAGGGTGATCGCTGTTGTCACTGCCTGGCTCTCCAGACTGGATTGATCATCGCCGGCGGGTAGGCGGCGCGAAGACCCGAGTATCTGATGCGGCCGACTGCCGTCGGTCTGTATAGAATGGAGCAGTACGACGACGCACAATTCGTCTGACCGGGCCGGAGGACGCTGGCCATGCCTTGGGAGGCCATAATGACTGCGAAATCCGTCAGGAGAGTCTGCGGCATCGTGCTGGTGATAGTGCCCAGCCTTGCGTGCTCTCAGGCCGAACGAGGGCCGAAGGATGCGCAGCGCGATAAGTTCTCCGCGACCGCCAAACGCACCTGGGCAAAGCGGCACAAGGCGACCAAACGGGAGCTGGCCGGACTTGAGGATCATGCCTGGGCCGGTGTCTACTATCAGGGTGATGGCGTTGGCGTTAACGCTACTCTCACCCTGGCGCCGCAGAGCGGCTTCGTCTTTATTTGGCGGGGGTGCCTGGGCGTCTACGACCGCAACTATGGGGGTGTGACAACCTCCGAGCACGGGACGCTGCAGCTCGTGCCCAAGTTTGAGAACGACCGCAGAGGTTTCCAGGGAGTCGCCTCGGAGCTGATTCCGATCGCTTGGGGTGATCGGCGCTATCTGGTGCCCGTCAAGAAGGTAACAGAGTTCTGCAACGCTGTGAACTCCAAGAGGGAACCTCGGACTCAAATGCGTGGTTTCTTCTTTCTGCGTCGTGGAGACCATGAGAAACCTGCAAGGGGAGTTCCCGAGATACCCGAAGAGTATCAGGCCTATTTGCTCAAGGAACCCATCCTGGCGGAGATCGTTGAAGTCCATGACACTGATGTCGAGGAAGGTGTAGGCGGATGGGTGTTTCGCTCGACGACCGTGACGCTCAACGTCGGCCACGCGGAGGGAGTGCTGCCGGGTATGTCGTTCCGAGTGTACGAGCCGAAGGAAGGTATCCTGTGCCGTGCCGCACGTGTATTGTCGGTGGGTGAGAAGACATCCAGGGCCCTGATCCGTCAGGGTGTCGCTAAAGAGATCAAAGCCGTACAGCCAGTGGCCGGCTGGAAGCTGACCACTGGACCGCGGCGGCCATCGCCATCACCGAAACAGGTCGATGAGTCCTCGGCAACGGGTGCGGCCGCGCCGATGGGAGGCGACCAGACCAACCCGTAACGACGCATACTGCCATCGTCGACCTCTTCGCGGAGCAATCGTGCATGAAGTCACTGACGTCATCGTGGGCGTGGTTGGTTGTGCTGGTGGTGCTGCTTGGTTCATCAGAGTCCGCCTTCGCCGACGGGAAGTTCTTCCGGCGGCTGGAGGTGGCCGACGAGCCGGGCATCCGTGCCCAGCGGGCGGTCATCGCATTTAAGGACGGGGTTGAAACGCTCATCGTGCAATCGGATGTGGAGGGGGAAGACACCTCCTATGGCTGGCTGCTACCGCTGCCTGCTGAGCCCAGTTCAGTCGAGCCCTGTCTGGCGAACAGCCTGAATGCCCTGGCAGGCGCTGTGCGGCCGAAGATTGTGGATACACCGAGATCATGGCTCGGGTTCAGTGTCATTCTGATGCTGGTGGTAGTGGTTGGCTGTCTCGACCACGTAGACCGCAAGAGCCGTGGGATCGCAGGCGTCTCGTGGGCGACGATTGTGCTGGCGATTGTGGTTTTGCTCCTGGTGGCGTACCTGTTTGCGCCCAGTCTTGCCATGAGTCGAGGCCTCGCTGCCGGTGTCGAGGTGATACAGACCATGCGAGCTGGTGTTTATGACGTGGCCATCGTCAAGGGGAAGACGGGGGACGCTGTCGAAAGCTGGCTGACGGACAACGGGTTCGCCTGCCCGCCGTCCGCAACCGGGATCATCCGGGATTACGCATCCCAGGGCTGGTGCTTCCTGGCGGCCAAGGTCTCTCCGGAGGCCGCTGGGGCGGTGACCCACCATCCGCTCAAGGTGGCGTTCCCCGCATCGGAGGCGGTCTATCCGCTGCGGCTCACGGGTTCGGATGGCGAGCCCGTTCAACTCGACCTGTTCGTCATCGCCGAACGTCGGGCTTCGGCCGCTGCCATGCAGTCCTGGTTCTGCGACTCGTACTCCAGGGACATCGCCCATCACTCGTTCGACGAGTACGCCTGCGAGGTTCCGCCGCTCTACGCGGCGCGAGAAATACCGTCTTCTCGCATCGGTATACCCGCGGTTTCCTCTTTGATGTGGCCCGGATGCGTGCTGACGCGGCTGCACGGCCGGCTTGACGCCGCCGACATGGCACAAGACCTCAGCCTGACCTGGCTCGACCCGGAGCCTATGCAGATCACCCTCTACAGCCTGGGTGGCGCCGTCAGCAGGAGTGCCAGCCTTGCGTCCCTGGCCCTGGCCGCGTGCTTCGCCTGCTTGACTCCGGCGGCGGTGAGGAAGGGCTGGTCGCGGAAGACGATGATACGGCGGTGGCTTGGACCCGCCCTCGTTCTGGGGCTGCTGGTTGGAGGGGCGCACTGGGCCACGCTGGAGGTTGTCCCAACCAAGTCAACGGCCAGGAGCGCAGGGCGGTCGACGATCAGGCTAACAGCACACTGGCACGCGCTGCGGCATCTATCCGAGACGCTGCCGGCGTCTCCGTTTCCGGATGCTTACCGAGACCTGTTGCTGGAGAATGCCTCGCCCGAGGCCCTGGCAGAGGCTGCGGAGCTCAAAAGACCAGGTGATTTTACCATTGAGCCCACGAATGACGGCTGGCGCCTGACCATTATCGAATGGCCCTACACCCCAGTCACGATCCCGATTTCCGCCGACGGGGTGCCGCGGGCCGCTACGGACTGAGGGCAGGTGACCGTGTATGGCAGAACTGGGGCAATGAGTGCGGACCGCCGTTCGCACATTGCTTGCGAAGGCAACTCAACCAGGCCGCCTGAGCAGATATGGTCCGAGTTTCAACAAAAGCGATGAGCAAGCGAAGAAAGATTGTTATCTCCATTGTGGTCGCTGTATTCGGCGTGATCTCTGTTTGGGGTATGTACCTCCTAGATGGGGAAGGAAGACTACGGGCGGCCTGCGACCAGGCGGATCGAGTCGTCGTCAACCTGAACGTCGATCCCATCGACGCACAACGTGTGAACAACCTGCCTACACTCCCCAGCTTCGAGGTCAAAGGGAGACGGCGCGTCGCCCAACTTCTCGAGGCCATCGACCTGCAGTTTAGATGGCCCCCAGTGACTTGTGCCTGTTACGGTGACATGCTGTTCGAGTTCTACGAGGGGCAAACTCTAGTGACCACCGTGAGATGCTTCCATGGCGAGAGTCTGGCCTGGCAGGGCTGGTCAGGGCAAGGCGACCTGACTGCCGACGGCCAAGCCGCGCTGCAAAGCTGGTTACGTGCCAACGGTTGTCCCACGACCGAGGAGGTTGAGGCCATTATGGATGAGGCGTGGGGCACCAGGGATGCGACAGAGGAACCCGGGCCGGCGGAGATGAGCGGCGAGTAGGCCCGGCCTGGCGTGCGAACGTCGGCGTCAAGCACTCTTCTCCGTGTTCTCGGTGACCTCTGTGGCCAAGAGTGAAGTTGGTCTGAACTCGGTCGTGTGTGTTTCAGCCACAGAGCACATCGAGGCCACAGAGATTCAAAGCCGGGACGCTGAGTGGTAGAGGATTGAGGATGGCCATGCGTAGCCTTGAGTCCCAGCTCCTTGCCGCGCAAGAAACGGGGCGCCCGACGCACTGGTACGTCACCGTCTTTCCGACGGTCAGTACTCGTCAGGCACAGTCCTAAGGCGAGATGTCGTCTTCCCTGCTGGCGGCGGTCACACCTACCATACGGATGCGATTACAGCGCTCGCGCTGGTCGAAGTCCAGGAGGCAGTAGCGGGCGCCGCGGGTGTCGGTCCAGTTGGTGACATCATAGATGCGCATGCTCGATCCGGTTCTCCTGCTGTGGACCGTGAAGGCCGGCTGGCCCAGGTTCGCCTCCCGCTCGCACTCGGCCGGTCGATTGCCGAGCAGCCTGGCTTCCAGGTCCAACCGGTGGACCACGTCCTCGAAGCCGTCCGCGTCCTGCCGGGCCTTGGTCAAGCCAACGATCCTCCCGCCAGAGACCGTGGCTACGAAGAAGACCCGCTCCAGGTCCGAGGGACGGTAGACGAGCCACTGGTCGTCAGTGCGAAGGTCGTTCAACGTGTTGTAGCGCGGGCCGAACATCCGGTCAGCGGTCGACGGCACCTGGCCCTCAAGCTGGGCGGCGCGCTGCTCCACGTCAACATCGTCGATGACGTCGCCGATCAGCATTACGGCCAGGCTGGCCGGATGGGCCCGGCAGCCGGCAGCCAGCGCTACCGCAGCCAGTATGGTGAGGCAGCCGAGATTGGACCCGAATCGCATGATCATGCCCCCGAGGCGGCCCTGCCGCCCATTTGTGGCCCTGAACCGAGGGGTGATCGGCCTCGCCGGCCAGATTCACTACGGTGATCCGTGGCTGAACAGCGCCGAATGGTAGCACGCCGCCGCTTCCGGCTCCAGGCGGACGGCACGGGCAGAACGGTGCCATGGCCATCCCGAGGCACTCGCCCAGGCCTGTTTCAGCGCGGCGCCCGCCACCCAGGCAGAATTCCCCACCCCTGGCGGCGGCGTAAGGGGGCACACCACATCCGTATATCCGGCACGCGACCCCGGCCGACCAGTTGGGGACGTCAACCGGCCGCAATATGGCGTGGGACGGGCACTGCTGCTTACATCTCTGTACCGGCACTTCCTGGAAAAACGCTGAGGCAGTCGTCATACTGGAGGTGGTTCGGCCAGTGGGCAGAGCCGGTGCCGCACGGCACCTGACCCGACTCGACGCAGGAGGGGAATATCATGAAGCCTCCGGGGCTGGTCTTACCGCTAGTAACTCTGTTGACTCTGGCCACCGCTGCTTACGGCGTGGGTTTCGATCACGACGGCGACGGCGACGTGGACCTGGGCGACGCCGCGGACTTCGCCGGTTGCCTGGGCGGCCCGGGGGTAGAGGCCTCGGCGGAGTGTGCCGACGTTCATGACAGCGACGGCGACGAAGACGTCGACCTGTCGGACTTCGAGGCCATGCAGGCCGTCTTCGGCAGCATCGGAGCGGTGCAGGTCGCCAGGTTGAGCTACTCCGGCGACGATTTCAACAGCGTGGCCCACGACTGCCCCTCGGGCAGTTGCTCGTCCTACAGCACACCGCACTGGCTGGATCAGAACCTGGACGGTGATGCCGAGGACGACAGCGATCACAAGTACCCCGTCTCTTTCGTCCGCGGCGGCTACGTGAAGATCAGCGGGTTGGAGTTCGACGTGGAGCCGGCCAGCCTGTACCTGACCGGCGTGCCGGTGATCGGCACCGGTCCGGACGGCATGTTCTTCGAGGGCTCCGGCACGGTGTCAGGCGGCGAGCTGAACGTATCGGGGGCGCTGACCTCGGCCGCTGCGCTGCCCAATACGGTGGTCTTCTACGACACGCTGGACATCACCTGGCAGGTCGCGCTGGACGGAGAGCACTTCTACGATGCGGGTACCACGCGCAGCCCGGTCTACGTGACCTACGACGATCCCATGGGCGCTCGGCTGGAGAGCTACTTCTTCATCAGCACCGCCGCCGCTCACGGCCTGGACGATGAGGAGGCCGTTATCGATGGGATCTGGGACGCGTTTGCCAGCCTGCAGGTCTTCAACGTGCGCGGCGAGCAACTGGGCTACTACCGCGGCATCCTCTGCGCCAGCGATTGCTCATACTACGACGCCCCCACGCTGGTCTACTACACGTTCTCGCAGTGTGGTGGCTGGGCCGATCTGATGATTCAGTGCCTCCGCACGCAGGGTATCGGCGGGACGCAGTTTGTCACCATCGAGCCGCGCAATCCGCCCACGATTCCGGTGGACTGCTCCTACAGTCCAGATCCGGCTTCGGGCTTCCTGGTGAAGAACTACACGTTCACCGGCTTCGGGCAGGCGCCGTGCATCGCCTACTCCTACCGGTTCAACGATCCCTGCTCGATCTATGGATACTGGCCCGCGCCGGACGTGGTGGACGCGGAGGGTACGCCAGGCCAGGATAACACCAACCCGGCCAGTTGGTTTGCCCGCCATTTCATCGTCAAGATCAACATGAAGTACTACGACCCGTCCTACGGCGTCGGGCCGTTCACCGGCACGACGGATCAGGCGACCATGGCCTGGGAGATGGGAGCTATCGCCGGATACTGGGGCATGGCCCAGTCGTCCACTGCCCGCCTGGGAGCCCGCAAAGACAGCCCCCAGCTTCGCGAGTGCTACTTTGACCAATAGGAGTCCATTCATGGGCATGCGTCAATACGTCCTGTGCTGCGGTCCGGCAGTGGTGGTGGCCTTGGCGACGATCAGCGCGTCGGGCCAGACGCTGGATACATCGGCTGCGGTTTCCGTTGTGCCGCGGCAGAACCAGTGGTCGCTGATCGACCGCGAGCAGCGGCAAGCGGTGCGCGCTGTCATCGGGATACCGGCGACCGAGCGTGACCGGTTACTACGCTCGGGCGACGCCCGGGAGCGCGGACTGGGCATCTTTGTGGCCGAGCAGCAGGGTGAAGTCGAGCTGCTGCTGTCGCTGGCCCCCTTGCTGGCCGACACGGAAATCACCATCCCTTACGCCCTGCCCACCGCCGCGCCGGGCGAGTACGCCAGCGGCGACCAGACCGTGGGCGAATACCTGAGCTCCGTCTACCTGGAGTGGTTCGGCGTGGACGTGGACCGTTCGGTCAAACGCTTCGATAAGCTCCTCGGCGGGGTAACTGACCCTGCAAGGCTGGTTCGGCCGTGGATCGTACGCCTGCGCCGCGCCCACGGGGATTCTGAAGCTACTGCACAGATAAAACGGCGTATCCAGGACTTGCCGGAGGAGGTCCGCTGGGCGATCGTGACGCTGGGCTGGAGCAACAGTCTCTACGAGGAGGAGGAAGCTGGCGAGCTACTGGCTGAGCTGTCCGCCGCCACGCGGGAGGCGATCCGCAACCAGGACACGCTGATGCCCGAAGAGCCGCTCTTCCGGATGAACTCGGGCAGGTATCGGACGCTGGCCCTGGAAGCGTG
The DNA here is from genome assembly GCA_028277545.1 of Phycisphaerae bacterium. Lineage (GTDB taxonomy): Bacteria > Planctomycetota > Phycisphaerae > UBA1845 > UBA1845 > JANQGB01. Next base: position 8,358 of record JANQGB010001295.1, read on the forward strand.
CCAGCGACTGCTGGACAAGCCCGACGAGTAAACTGGCCGCTCCCTGCCGTTCGGTGCGAGGGAGATTGACACGCGGGCCCGAAGTCACCTTGCCCGCGTACCGCAGGCGTCCCGCCTGCATCGTGATCGGGGTCCGCGCAATTCGCGTGACCAACGGTCCTGCGCAGCAGTATCAGATGGCCCGTACCGAATCCGACCCGGCGTAGCACGCACTCCAACTTGAAGCCTGTTCTGGCTCACGAAATGGCATATTCGCCTGGTTTTTTGCATTATAGCGGGCGATCGCTCGTTGAATCCCCCAGGGGTGGAGCGTTGGCGGCCTGCGCTGGGTGTGAGGCGAACCGCGGATGGTCGACCCGAAGACAGGCTGGAGATCGGTGAGGGTAATGATGCACGCAGTCGACCATGGCCAGCGGGTTCGGCGCTGGCGTACCGGCTTTACGCTGGTGGAACTGCTGGTGACCATCTCCATCATCGGCCTCTTGATTGGCATCCTGGTACCCCAGTTGAAACAGGCCCGAACGCAGGCCAAACGAAGCGCCTGCGCCAGCCACCTCCGGCAGATCGGTATCGCCATGCAGTCCTACCTGGGTCACAACGGCGACCGATTCCCACACGCCTCGGCCATGCCCTCCTACGGACCGTTCCCGCTCAGCACCGCGGAGCCGATCTATATCGCCGAAGCATTGCAGCCTTACGCGGGAAATCAGGGCCAGCTGTTCGAGTGCCCCGATGACCGGCCAGACGCCACCCGCCCCGAGCCGAACCAGGGGCTCAGCTACTTCCAGTCAGAGAGATCGAGCTACGAGTATCGCACGCGCCCGTATCTTGGCGGCGACACCATCACTGAGGTGGCCAATCGAATCGAGTCATTCCTCGGCATCACCGTCGCCGACAACTCCATCTGGGTTTTGCGAGATTTCGGGAACTTCCACGGCCAGGCAGGGACGGCCGGATCCCGACGGTACCTGTACGCCGATGGCCACGTCACCGACTACGAGTTCTAGGAGGCGTTCAAAATGGCGGTCCAGAATACACGTTCACGAAAGCCGCTGCTGATCGGCGTTGGCCTGGTGGCGGTGGTCCTGATCGCGGTCGGCGTGTGGGCCTCGTCGGAGTCACCCGAACCACTTGCCGAGAGTACGCTTCCGCCGGAGCTGTCGGTGGACGCTCTCAAGAAGCGGGCGGATGACCCGAGCGCCCTGCGTAATGAGATGCGGCGCGAGGACCTGACGGAAGAGCAGCGGCGCGAGTTGAGGCATAACATGCGAGAGGTTATGCAGTCGCGAATGGCAGAACGGGTGGACGAGTACTTCGGCGCCGCGGAGGAAGATCGCCTGGCGATTCTCGATCGACACATAGATGAGTGGGAGAAGCGCCGGGCGGAGTGGGAGCAGAACCGCCGGGATCGGGACCGCGACCGGAACGATCGTGAGGATGGCAAGGAGGGGCGGCGCGACGACCGGCGGGGGCGTTTTGCGTCGCAATCGAAGCAGGAGCGCAAGGAGCGTTCCGAGAGCCGTAGCGCCGACGAGCGCGGACGGCGCATGGCCTACGTCAACGCCATGCGGACTCGGATGCAGGAACGGGGTATAGAGATGCGGGGGCCGGGCGGTGGTCGGGGTGGACCCGGCGGACCGGGTCGTGGGCCGGGCGGGCCGCGAGGCGGACCCGGTCGTGGGGGCGGTGGTCGGCCGTAGATGCCTGGTGCATCAAGGTGCACTCTGGTGTCTCCCGCGGACGGCGCCGCTCGCTCGCTGGCACGACGGGCGCGTCGTGTCGTGCCAGTATTTCGCCACGGCCGACGTGGCTATTCCGGGTCGAAGAGGGAGTTGTCATCGCGCTGGCCAAACCAGCCCAGGCCTGCTCTGGCAGGATCGCCGGGAAACCAGGGGCTGGCCTGCGTGAAGGTGCGGCGGTGGGCATCCACGTGGCCGTCACACCAGGCGACGTTGGCGCGGCGGCTGTGGCGGAAGTGGATTGAAGGGGTGGCTCTGCTGCCGAAGGCGGGGAAGAAGCGCGGCTCGGCGAAGCTGTATTCGATCAACTCGCTATCCAGGAAGGCGGTATCGGTGAACATCACGGTCTGCGCCGGGCGGCGGAGGCGATCGGCCTGGGCCCCCAGGGCATCGGTCTCCACGCGATAGCTGCCCGATTCCCGCTTCGCCATCCATCGGCCCAGAAATGCCTGGTTGTAGCCGAAACCGCCGCAGTTGGCCTCGAAGCGGCGCGGATCCCTGGCCGGCAGGTTGATCGTCAACGCAGGGCACTCCCGTACCTGGCCCTCGGCGCCCAGGTAGGGCGCCAGAGGGCCGTGGCGACCGTCAAACGGCTGGCTGGGGTGCTGCCGAGTTCCGTGCCAGCGGTGCAGATTGGTGACCACGAAATCTATCGCACCCGGGCAATAGCGGCGCCTATTGGCGTTGGCGTAGAGGTCGTTGGCCCGGGCGGTGGTGTGCAGTTCCAACCTGCGCCAGCTCGCCCTGGCCAACGACCTCTACGCCAACGCCAATAGGCGCCGCTATTGCCCGGGTGCGATAGATTTCGTGGTCACCAATAAGT
>JANQGB010001482.1 GCA_028277545.1 Phycisphaerae bacterium
TGTTGTTGACGATCATGGCCACGGGACGCGGCCTGCTCCGGCTCCCGGCGGGCACCGACCAGGAGATAGGCCCGTAGGGGATCAGCGTTTCATCGCAGACGTCTCCCACGCCATCGTCATCCAGGTCAAACTGCTCGTGGTCATAAACGTGCGGGCAGTTGTCCTCCTGGTTGAGGATGCCGTCACCGTCGAAGTCGATTGGCGACGGAATCCAGGGCGGCGGCTCATCCTCGGCGAACGCCACGGCGGGAAGGGTGCAGAGGGTGGCGGCAACGACCGCCAGACAGGTCTTTGGCAGAGGCTTCATCGTGTTTCTCCAGGTGAATGACCTTCGGTAGGCCGCGTTGGTCACGTGATCAACAGTCACACTAGTGTCACTGGACATCTCACATTCTCCTTCTAAGCATGTCCTACGCGTTTCCGAGGTCTCCGGACCATCCGGAGACCTGCTGCGTCCATGTCATGGCTTGTCCGTCACGGCCGCGTTGCGGACCGCCCCGGACCCAGCACTTCATCGCTCCGTCTCCTGGCCAGGCGGCATTTGGCGATGGCCCGGCCAGCCAACTTGCCAACCCCCGGGAGTGCGTTCGAACTGGCCGGGTTCAGGGAGACGTGCGAGAAACAGACACTAAGCCCCAAGTCTTTCGCGGGGCGAACGCAGAAATGCTATGGCAGGAGGTTACAGGCGTGACTGCCTGGCAGGCCACGATGTACGCCGAGGCCGCGGCCTGGCTGGAAACCCCGGCAGATCAGTCGGTGGGCGACCCGTCGACGGCGCCGTCACTTGTTCGATTAGGGCACAGTCGTCGCCGCCATGGTCTCATCGCGGCCGATGTGCGCACCAGCGCCGACCGTACAGCCCGCCTGCTCCCCGGCTGGTCGTCGGCATCCAAACCCCGGGCGGACACGCCGGGCGCCTGCGTCAAGAATCGCTCAGCAGTGGGCAGCCGCCAGTTGCGGGCGCATCGCGGCGCAATCGCCTCGCGGGCAGCCTGGTTGGCGCTCTCGATCAACTAGGCTATGCGGAATCGAGAGAGATAGAACCACAGTAGTGACAACGTTGTCGCACTGGCCATCTGCGGCGGCATGGGCTTGAAGAGCCACTCACGCCGTAAGAACCAGACCAGCAGATCCGGGTACTTGAGATCATCCGGCGCCACCAGCCCGCCGTCACTGAGCGCGCCTGCACACTGTTTGTAGGGTTCCCCCGCCCAGGTCCGGCGTTCATCCTGCCGCTCCTCCACGAACGGGTTGCGCGCCAGTAGCCATTCAGTGGCAGGCTTGAAGGCTTCGCACATCTGGATCAAGCGGGCATAGAGCTGGCCCACGGCGCGGGCACCGAAGAAGACGGCCACATCCATCCCTTCCGTTTGCAGCGGGAGGATGACCTTGTTGACCAATTCGTCGAGCAACTCCGCGGTCGACAGGCCGCGACACTCCGGCGCGCACCAGATAGCGCACGCGGTGCGCAAGACATGCTCCGCGATAAAGTCGTCCCGCTCCTCCTTCCTCCCTCCGGGATCGGCGGCCAGGCGATCCAGTACGTCGGCCCAGCAGATCCTCTGTTGATCCTGCCAGGTCATCGCCCCCAGTGACAGGTACTCCAGCATATCGCATAGGCATTCAGTGACGAGATACTCAAAATACTGCCGCTCCACGACTCGCGGGAACTCCTTTGAGAGCTCAGCCTGAATGTCAGGCCATGGCTCTTCATCGAACTTCAGCAGCTCGTCCCTTTCAACATAGTCGTGCATCGATTCGTGCGAAAGCACCCACCAGTTCTCCGGGTGCGGCAGCGATTCCGGTGGTATCATCATCACCGGTGGGCGCGTAACGAACTCGTTCTTCAGCCGTCCGCCGATCAGGAATCCACGCCATTCATTGTTCGGCGAGTCGTCGTGGTTCAGCAACTCGTTGAATATGTACCAGGGGATGGCCTGCGCTGCCCAGAGCCGACGCCGAATGCCGGAGCGGTACGGGCCCAGGTCGGTTCCAGCGCGCCGGGACATCGGGAAGGGGTCGAGCCGCTGTATCTGCCCGATCTGCCCCTCCTCCAACATCACGTACAACCAGCGAAGATCCTCCGCGATCGGCTCCCTGTTCTGGCGGTTCCTGGCGATCTTAAGGGCCAGCTTGGAGCACTCCTTGTAGTACAGGAACAGATCCTGGACCGCCTCTCCGCCGTCGTCGGAGAGCCGGTGGTTGTAGGCATAGAAGCTGTGCAGCACGCCGGCCGCCCCTTGGTGACTGTCCAGGATGTCCTTGGCCTGTTCTGGACGAATCTCCACCATCAGGGGTCTCTCTGTCCGTCGGTCGAGAAATGGCTCTACAAGGTCAATCTCGCCGTTCTCGCCCGGACGGAATTCGATTTGCGACTCGCTCGTCAGCAATACATCGCCGCACAGACGGCGAAATCTGTGCAGGTCCGCGACCAACGTGCCGAATGACTGATAGTACAACAGCGGGAAGCGAACATTGACGTCTGACGGGCCGTAGGCGATTGTCACGCTCGTCTGCGGCGCTGGATCGGCGACGCCCTGCTCGGCCACTCTGGCCGTCCATTCGCCAAGCGCAATACGACTCAGGGTCAGAACGTCCGCCGAGCAACACCGCAACTCGAGCGACAGGCTGGCATCCTTGAAGTACTCGGCGGCGGCGCTCAACTGGAACTGGCCCCTGAGGGCGTCGATTTCACCTCCAGGGCCCGGCCACTCCATGCCTACAATGGTGTAGGTCTCGCGCAGCAGTGGCCGCGGGCCGTCATCGTCAATGGTCGTGGCGGCCTGGATGATTTCCTCGGCGGCCATCAACAGGTCGCCGATCTCGGTCGCGCCTATCAGGATGATGTTGCTCGCTCGGCCGTAGGAGCCGAGGAAGGCCCAGCTCACGTCGCCCGTGCTCACGCGCAGCTCGCAAAGAGCCTCGGCCAGCCTGTGCTCGCATTCCACCTCCAGGAAGCCCGGCTCGTCGGCGATGTCCGGGTTGAACCGCAGAAACACCATGGCACAGAGTCTCTGGTTCATCACATCCTGCACGCTGTATCGACCTTGCCATACGTAGCAGTCGAACTCCTTCGCGCAGGAGACGTTGTCCAGCGCGCCGGCATGCAGTTCCGGCTGGGGCTCCTCTTCGATGTTGGCCTGACGTATCAGGGCGATGTCACTCCGGCCAAGAGTAAGGAAGGCAGCCGCTTTGCGGTCCGCCCCCTCAGGGTCACCGATCAGTTCAAGCCATTTCTGTATCGCCACCATCTCCACCCCCGGCACGACCCTGAGCAGCGTGATGCCGAGGCGGTCAGACGATAACTTGATCATGATGATGTGCCCTTTCTGCAGGAATCGCGGTCCGCGGCTGCCTGAAGCGGGCGGACGCGCCAACGCTCGTCGAGCTGTCGTGACGCCATGCGACACCGCCTCGGCTCGCGTCAGGCGCGATCCGCGGCCTTGTGCGTACCGCGCTCAGTGAGGATTAACGACAGGGAGGGCACTCATGCGGCTACAGCCTCCCCCGCGCAGCGCGCGGGGATTGCTCATAACCTGAAGAACGTTAAGCCATCCGACGTGTTACTGGTCAGCGTGCGTGGTTACGCACTTGGCCGCTGGCCCGAGCTAGTCGCGCCTCGACCACTCCCCTGCAAGTCTGGGTCGCTGGATTCCGCGGAGGCGCGGATTCCGCCATTGGAGTTCAAATGGCTCCTCACGCTCGTTGGTGGGGTCCATTGGACGTGGCGGCGCCGCGGACCTCGACCGCGTCAATCGGCGATCCTTAGGCTGTTCCGACATGTGCCACCTGCCTTTCCCCGGATTCCCACAGAAATTCCCCGGCCCCGTAAGGGAAGCTGAGCCGTGTACCCTCGCAATTTAGCTTAGCAACTACCCGCCGTCATTTCCATAAGTATCGGCACATTTTGAAACGGAAATCCAGGTTGTCAAGGGTGAATTTGCCAAATTCCATACATTAATCCACATATTCCCGGACTTGTCCAATGGTGACCCGGTCCCGCCACAACTGCCAAGAAGCTTACAGTCCGGGGGCTTAACGGGGTACATCCGCCGAGCGCAATCGTCTCCGCTGCTCAGACGCCGGCGACAAATCCCACCGCCAAGCTGTGGCCAGACAGCGTCTCTATTGTCAGATCCAGCCCCTGGGCAGGCCCATCCGTCGGCCTTGGGCATCAGCTACAATCCACACACCACGCCGGAGGATACGCCTACTTGTCTGATGGCATCCACGCTCCAGCTATCGACGGCCTGCCCTCATGCGTTCGGTAGTGTAGTGCCTCAAGACGGCTGGATCGTAACGAGCCGCGAACTTCAGTTCGCGCGGACACCCGGATCGTAACGAGCCGCAAACTTCAGTCCGCGCGGACGCCCGGATCGTAATGAGCCGCGAACTTCAGTTCGCGCGGACGCCTGAACGTCGACGATGCAACCCATACGCGTCGACCACAACGCCGGAATACCGCTTCTTCTCGACCGGCCTCAGGGAAGCTTGGGGAGCTTGGGAAGGCCCAGGCCTTTCTTCTTCTTCTTCTTCTTCTTGTTTTTCTCCTCCTTGGGCTCGTCCGCAGGCTCGGTGGCCTGATCGCCTTCGCTGGCCGGCTGGGCCTGTTGCTGCTGTGCCGGCTGCTGTTGCATGGTGGTCATGTCCACCACCTGGGCGCCCTCAGGGATCTCGAACTTGAAGCGGTACTCTTCGACGTCGGCGTTGATTTTGATGCCCGTCGAGATGGACCAGGAGATGAGCTTTTCGTCCGCGTCAAAGGCTTCGGACTTGATGAAGAGTCCATGGCTCTTGGCAAAGAAGATCATCTGCCGGCCGCTGGGCTCTACGCCTTCCATCGGCTTCATGACCATCTCGAACACGTAGCAATCCTCGCCCTCGATCTTCTGATCGGGCAGCAGCTTGATGTCGTAGTAGGCTTTGTAGGGCACGAAGTAGCCCTTGGGGTGGTGGGTGCTCGCCGCCGGAGCCTTGCTCTTCATGACGGTCTTCTGGCCGTTCTCCTCGGTGAGCACGTACAGGAACTCACCGTCGTTGACGGTGGTTATGGTCGAGGGCGTGGTGGTCGTGTTGCCCCCCTGGGTCACCGTGGTCTTGCAGTTCACCTCGGAGCGCATCAAGGCCAGGTCGCCTTTCCGCATCCACTCCGTTGTGCCGCTCATCTCTGACTTCTGGGTGTGTCCCGGTCCGAACTGGACGTCGGTCATCGACTCGGATGTGGCCGAGTAGGATCTGACTTTGGCGAACTCCTGCTCGAGTTCGTTGATGGCCTTGTCCAGTTCTCCATCCGCCACGGCCGTCGCGCTCAACGCGGCCACTGCCACTATCCCCCCGACCCAGCACGCTACTCGTTTCATGACCATCTCTCCTGTGTGTACGTGTTGATCTGTTTCCCCCGGATGTGCCGGATAAGACCCGCCCGGGCACAGCGCCGGGCGTGGCCGCAACACGATACCCGCAACCACCGCCCGCGGAAAGGTCCGCCGGCGCCGTCAACGAGCCGCAAGCTTCAGCTTGCGCGGACATTCCAATGCCGCCGTCGCGCCACAGGCTCGATCCCGGGCGGACGTCCCAACGCCGCAACCGAGCCGCAAACTTCAGTTTGCGCGGACATTCCAACACCGTTTTCGAGCCGCAAACTTCAGTTTGCGCGGACGTCCCAACGCTGTACTCGAGCCGCAAACTTCAGTTTGCGCGGACGTCCCAACGCTGTACTCGAGCCGACGGCTTCAGCTTGCGCGGACGCCCGCGCTGGCCAGGACCCACGTCTTGCCCCAGGCCAACGAGCTGGCTCTGTCATCGCATAGTTCCATGGTCGTCGTGAACGCCACCCGTCCGCTGTCATTTACCGAACCGGACCCGCCGTGTCGGGCGGTCTTCCGCTTACGGACTTCGCGGTACGGCCGGCGGCGTGTAGACTAGCCACTGTGGCGGGCGCTAGTCGAATTGAGCGCCTGACCTGGTGCAGTACCTCAAAGCCGGATCATAACAAGCCGCGAACTTCAGTTCGCGCGGTCTACTGGATCGTAAGGAGCCGCTACCTTCGGTTCGCGCGGACTGCTGGATCATAACGAGCCGCGAACGTCGGTTCTCGCGGACTCCTGGATCGTAACGAGCCGCGCACGTCGGTTCTCGCGGATTACGGTATCGTAACGAGCGCGGACTTCGGTTCGCGCGGACTACTGGATCATAATGAGCCGCGAACTTCAGTTCGCGCGGACGCCCGAACGTCGACGACGCAACCTATACGCGTCGATAGAGAGCGCCGGGAACTCTGAGGCACTCAACCAGGACTTAATGCTTGTGCCCCCGGAGAAGCCTGCGAGAACATGGAGCAACGAATCATGCCGCGTCGCCAGAGTCTGCTCGGTCTTCACGAAGAGATCATGCTGCTGGCCCTCCGTGATGAGGAGGGCACCGTCGAGTTCGGATCGATGTACGGCTACGCCCTGGGCGGGGCGCTGCTGGCCGAGTTGCTCCTGGCCGGGCGGATTTCGGTCGAGGAGGGCAAGCGGAAGCTGGTCAACGTCGTGAGCGACGAGCCCGTCGGCCAGCCGCTGGTCGACCAGTGCCTGCTGCAGATCGCCAGCGCCAAGCGCCGGGCGGTGGTTCAGACCTGGGTGCAGCGCTTTAGCGCGATAAAGAACCTTCACCACCGCATCGCCCAGGGGCTCTGCGAGCGAGGCATTCTCCGTGCCGCCGAAGACAAGGTCCTGCTGATATTCCGCCGCCAGATCTATCCCGAGATCAACCCGCAACCCGAGCGCCGGCTGATCGAGCGTTTACGCAAGGCCATCTTCACCGACCAGGACCGCGTCGATCCCCGTACCACCATCCTGATCTCCCTGGCCAACGGCGCCAACCTGCTGAGGATTCCCTTCGACAGGAAGGACCTGAAGAAACGCCGCCAGCGAATAGAGCAACTGACCAACGGCGAACTGATGGGCAAAGCCGCCAGTGAAGCGATACAGGCCGCCCAGGCGGCAGTAACCATAGCCGCCGTAATGCCGGCCATCATCGTGACCACGACAAGTTAGTGCTGACTCGCGGTCGTTCAGGGGCGGTCAGCCGGGCTCGAAGAAACGGTGGCTCAAGATTCCCGGCCGGTGATCTGTCGAATGTGGTCCACCAGGCGTTCAACCACCTGGGCGATGGACATGCGGCTCGTGTCGATGCGACCGACTTCGCCTGGACCGCAGAGTTGGCGGGGTCATGCGTGAGCCGCAGCCGGCAAATTGTCATCCGAGCCCACCACTGCGACCCCTGGCAGACAACGCCACCCGATCCCCCAGTCGAGTACCAAGCGTGGATGTCCTGGTGCCAACGGTTGAACCCCTTCACACGGATGCCAGCTTCCCCTTGCCCATGATAGGCGGCTTCGCGACTCGCTCCGTACCTGCTCCATTGCGAGCCGGCAGGCGAGTCCGACGAAGCTATGCTCCGCCCCGATAGACGGACGCTGAAGCACTCCGAAGTCCATCGTTAGTGCCGCGTTGCAGATTGCCGCGTCCACGCCTATTGCGAACTACACTTTCGCCCAGCGCCTCTGACGGGCGCTTAATCGCCTGGGCACAATCGCAGACGAGAGGTTCAAGAGGATACGAATCGCTTGGCCCATCTCCAGGCTAGGTGAAGCACAGCCGCAGTCGCGAGATGATCGTTTCACGCCCCCCTGGCGCAAGCGATGTACTACTGTGACCGGCTGATTGTTAGCTAGACCTGCCTCCGATTCACCTATGCTTGCCGTTTGACCGTCTGGCATGGCTGTGACCTTTCTCAGCCCCCCAGGCCAGCTGACGCAGCATTTCTTACTCGGCGGTTGAGGGGGTGCCTCATACCTTTGCTTGCAGTCGCGCCGATTCTCCGTAGCATGGGTATGGATGGAGGCATGACGGGATGGCGACACGCGAATCGAGAATCCGTCCGCCTGAGCTGACTCAGCAATTCGTGCGCGCTAAGTGCGACTACTTTGTCGATGTGCAGCTTTGGCCCCTACGGAGCAAGCTCAACCCGGAAGGATGGCTGCAGAACTTTGACGATCGAGCGAGAGATTATGCGATTCATTTGCTCAGCGCGTTCCTCTATTTCTCTGAGGCTCTCACTGGTCAGCTGTTCGAGACGACCTTCCAGAGACTGAGTCTACTCCTGGGCCTCTCACGACGCTCATTTGCAGATGCGCAGAGCCAGTGGCGAGCGTTCTGCGATAATGTTGTCGTGACGCATGTCACCGGTGAGATGCCGAACACATCAGATAGCGGTTACGCGTTTGTCCGGATGGCAAGACAACAACTTGGCGTTAGTCAAGACCAGATCAAATCTCCTGCCGAGACGGCACAGATC
>JANQGB010000018.1 GCA_028277545.1 Phycisphaerae bacterium
ATGTCCGGCTTGTTGCCTCTGGAAACCTCTTTCGCCGATCGCCGGCTGCACCTGGGCTACCGGCGGGTCACGCTCGAAGCGGATTGTCCGTTGGGCGCCGCAGGTTCCCACCTGCGCGGTCATGAGTTTCATTACGCAACCATCGTCGGCGAGGGTTCGGGTCAGTCCTTGTTCCGATGTGCGAACGCGGCAGGACATGATCTCGGCTCGGCGGGACGCGTGACCGGCCGCGTCATGGGCTCGTTTGTCCACCTGATCGATATGGAGGCTGCTGCAACTCCCGCATGACTGTTTGTATGTCTCCGGTATTGACCCCCACCCGTTAAAAGGAGGACATTCCAGCTGGCTACGCTCTGCCTTACAGCTTGCGGGAAAAACTCTGGGAGAACTCTCGAATGTCCGTCCCTTCAACCGCACCTGGGCTTCCCTTCTGGAAGCTAAAGACGCTCGCGGAGATGTCCGCGGAGGAGTGGGAATCGCTTTGCGACGGGTGCGGAAAATGCTGCCTGGAAAAACTAGAGGATTATGACAGCGGCGAAATCAGCCACACCAACGTTGCCTGCCGACTGCTCAATGTGCAGACGTGCCGGTGCACGCGCTATGACCAACGACTTCGATTCGTTCCGAACTGTGTTCAGCTGACCCCCGAGAGCGTTCCCGAACTCACATGGCTGCCCACCACCTGCGCCTATCGGCTTCTCGCCGATGGCCAAGACTTGCCCTGGTGGCATTATCTCGTGTCCGGAAACCGGGAGTTGGTCCATTCTGTTGGCGTCTCGGTTCAAGGCCGGGCGGTTCCGGAGCAGCGAGCGGGGCCGCTCGAACACCACATCGTCACCTGGCCCGCTTGATAGGCTAGATAGGCCTAATGGATTTGAGACCGAAGGAAGATCGCTCGTGACTGAGTCCCTCCGAGGCGTAATGGCTGCGGTTTTGACGCCGCTGGATGCCTCTCTCTCTCCCGACCGCACACGCATGGCGAGCCACTGCCGCTGGCTTCTGGAAAACGGATGCAACGGACTTGCCGTTCTCGGCACCACCGGAGAGGCAAACTCCTTTTCCGTCGATGAACGCATGGACTTGCTCGACCATCTCATCGAGGACGGTATCCCCGGCAACACTCTGCTGCCGGGAACCGGATGCTGCGCGGTGCCGGATACGGTCCGCTTGACCCGCAAGGCTGTGGAATTGGGCGCCGGCGGCGTGCTCATGCTGCCGCCGTTCTATTACAAGAACGTCAGCGACGACGGCGTGTTCGCGGCTTATGCCGACGTTATCGAACAGGTCGGGGACGCCCGGCTGAAGGTTTATCTCTATCATTTCCCGCAAATGTCGGGGGTGGCTCTCGGCCCGGTGCTGATCGAGCGGTTGCTGAAACAGTACCCCGATACCATCGCCGGCATGAAGGACAGTTCCGGCAATTTCAGCAACATGGCGCACAATACCAAAACGTTTCCCGGCTTTGCGGTGATCAGTGGTTCCGATGAGTTTCTGCTTCCCCTGCTCAAGGACGGTGGAGCCGGATGTATCACCGCGGTGAGTAACGTCGCGGTGTCCATAGCGGCGGAAGTGCACGCCGCGTGGGCCGAGGACGACCTCGAGACCGCCGAACGGGCGCAGGCCCGCCTCACGCTTGTTAGACGAGCGATCTCCGCCTACCCGCTGACCGCCGCTCTCAAGGAAATCCTGGCGCGCCATGGCGATGACGACGATTGGCGCCGGGTCCGCCCGCCGCTGAGAAATTTAGCCGCCGCGGAGGCCTCCGACGTGGCACTTGCCCTGGACCTGCTCA
>JANQGB010000031.1 GCA_028277545.1 Phycisphaerae bacterium
CGAGGCATCGACAAGTGCGTCCTTGAGGCCTAGCAGCACCTGGATCCTGGCCTCCGGCCTGAAGACAATCTTGCCAGCATGGTCGATAAAGGCCTGCTGTCCCTCGAAGAGCACTCTTGCTAGGCCGTCAGAGAAGGGTCCTGCGAGATCGTACACTGCTGGCAATGCAAGCTTCCCGCTGGTGTCGATATACCCCCATAACCCACCCACTCGGACACACATCATACCTTCAGACGTAGTCGAGAGTATCCCCTGCTCCTGACCGATGAAGATGCTACAGCCACGACTATCAATGACGTGGGTCCTGTCCCCCAGTTTCGCTTGGGCAATACCCTCCTTGAACGTGCCAATCTCCTCGAACTTCGGTTGAGCAACCCATGCTCCAGTCCTATCGATGACTCCCCAGTCATCCCTGTCTGGAGGACATGCCCAGGCAAGTCCTTCGGAGAAGCATCCGACACAAGAGAAGCTGGGGGAGATTACCATCTTCCCGGATACATCGATGAAGCCAAACAGGCCGGTCTTCTCCTCACACACAGCGGCTAGCCCCTCAGTGAAGCCATAGGCCCAGCTGTAACGGGCAGGGATTGCCACGCTGCCATCCCTAGCGATGAACCCGTAACGGCCCCCTCTGCAGAAGAGATATCGCTGCTCCCCTTCTTTCCTGACAGCTGCCTCTCGTGCTGCACATGAGAAGCCCGACAACATAACACCCCCTAGAACGGCACCAAGGAAGAGGAGATGCTGGAACAAGTTGTTGTCCTTGACACTCATAGTAGTCCCTTGCACGAAGGCTTCTTGGAGGAGCAGGCACGCTCCTGAATCTCCTGATACGAGAGGTCGCTTGGGCGTGGGCGCGGCGTGCCAGGTAGGGGAGGGAAGAGCGCCAAGCTACCGTCTGGATGACTCCTGAAGGGCTCGTTCCTATGGTTCTTCTCTGAGTTCACGAAGTCGTTCCATTTCCTCCTTGCGAAGGCCTCAAGCGCGGCTGCCCTCTTCTTGCAGCTCTTACAAGGGACGTAGCCCTCTCTAAGCATGATCTCCGTGGTGAGTTGATTCTGGATGAACCGCATCATATTCTGAACATGTCGTTGCTCATGGCCGAAGACCCTATCGATGAGCCGGGGATTGTAGTTCTTGAGTCTAATTCTGCAGTTAGCCGAGACTTGGCACTCCAGGAATTTGTCTTTCAACTTGGGGTCGCACTTCCCCTTGCACCTGCACTTGATACAGAACGTGCATTCTGTTTCGCCCCTTCCGTAGCTTGTACCATAGCAGTAGGGGACCTCTGCGGGATTCTGTAGAGGCGGCCAGAGCTCTACCAGCCCAAGGAGGTCCACAAGTCCTGTTGGGGAATTGCCGACAAAAAGAAGGAGAGATTCCCCAGCGGCCTCACCGACTGGGTCTCGGTTCAGCCATCTGCCTAACCTCGGATGGTAATAGCGCAGTCCGTAGTAGTAGAGTTCGTCCTGCTGGTCGAGGAATTTCGTTGAGAACTGGAAGCTGAAGTCATTCCTCTTCGGGCCGGTAGAGGAGTAGAGCTTCCCGAACGGCGAGTATTCGAAGTGTGCGGAGATCGCACCGGTTGAGTCCAGATACTCGGACACGTTGCCGTTGGCGTCGTAGGCGGCGTAGTAGGTTCCCGTATCGTCGTTGACGCTCAGTAGACCGCCGACACCACCGGCGCCGGCGATGGATTGGCTCAGATCCAGACCCCAGGTGTAGGTCTTAAGCGTCGTGTCAGAATCCATCTCATCCAACACCAAGACTAGATTCCAGCCGGCGTAGACGAACAGGTGGTCGCTCTGCAGCGTCCAGTTGGCGCCGGCGTCGACCGACGTGTAGACCTGCTTGCGGACCCGCCGGCCTTTGTAATCGTACATGAATTCGAGGGCAACTGAGATGCCGGGCGCCACGACCACATCCTCGGCCCTGACCAACCTATTCTCTGCATTCCAGGTGTATGCCCATCCGTCTTCAGATGTCATGTTGCCGTCGTCGTCGTAAAGGAACGTTTCGGTCGGATTCGTCGTCGCTGTGTACTGGTTGAGCTGGTTACTAGTGTACGTGGTCGTGGGATTGCCGTCTTCGCTGTATGTTCTTCTGTTACCGATTTGGTCGAAATCGTACGAGTACAGGTAGTTGGCGTCGGTGTCGGCGGCGCTTGTGACTTCGTTACGGTCGTTGTAACCGAAAGTGATGCTGGCGGTGGCGACGAACGCGGTGCCGGACTGGATACGCTCGGTGCGCCGGCCGATAGCATCGTTGGTGTAGTCGTACTTGGACACCGTGATTGCCCCAACCTTGTTCTCGACAGAGCCAACGAGGTCGCGTTGCGACTCGTAAGACTTCCCAACACCAATATCGTTCGGATAGGTTATGGATTCAACAAGGTCGCTGTTGGGCAGGTAACCGTAGGCGAACTCATCAGTCCCTGCCGTAACCGAGGCGAACCGTCCGGTCGTTGGCTCGTATCCGTAGTCGATGTCCATGTCAGCATCGGGATCGGCGACGGAGCCAAGCGTGAAGCCAGCGTCGCGGCCAAGGGCGTCGTAGGAGCGGGTGAGAACCTTGTTGTAGAGGGAGCCCGTGATAGTCTCGGTGTCGAGCAGGAGACCGGGGGTATAGTCGAAGACGCGGCTGCCGAGGGCGTCGGTGACGGTCTCGATACGGCCCAGACGGTTCCGCGTGTAGGTGATGTCGGGGGTGGTGTCGGAGTAGTCGATACCGGTCTGGTCACCGGTGTCTGGGTCGTAAGTGTACGTCGTGGTCAGGGGGACAGCCGGACCGCCTGAAGGCGGAACCACTTGCCTGGCCCAGGTGCGGGAGGCAAGGCGGCCCGCAGTGTCATAGGTGTAGGTGGTGCTTCTGCCGTCGGCGAAGGTCTTGGCGGTGAGGAGGTCGGTTGAGTCCTGGTAGGTCCAGGTAGTAAGGTCGGCCGTCCCGGGGGAGGCGGGCCAGCTGGGGCCGGACCAGCCGGTGCCGGCGCGGAAGGTTCTGAGTTGGGTCATTCGGCCGTAAGTGGGATCATAGCCGTACTCGAGGGGATACGGGAGGTCACCCCAGGTACGGGTAACCTGGCCACGGTCGTTGTAGGCGGTGTAGGTCTTCTTGTTGAGGGCGTTCTCGACAGTTGTGCGGCGGCCAGTGGTGGGGGAATATGTGTACGTGGTACGGTTGCCGGCGGCGTCCTCAACGTAGTCGACTTGGCCGAGGGCGTTGTAGTGGGTGATAGATCGGCCGGTGCGGGGATCGGTGACGCCGGTGCGGCGGCCGAGGGCGTCATGCTGGTAAGTGGTTGTGAGGCCGGACCTGCTGGTGTTGGACGCTGGCAGGCCATTGGTTGTGACGGCGACGGTGCTGGTGGTGGCGTCCGGAGTGTCAACCGTGTGGGTGACGGTCTTGTTGGCGCGATCTACCTGGGTTGTTGAAGTGGTTGTGCTACCGTGGATGTCGGTGGTGACGGTCTCGGCGGTGGTGGTCCCCGTGAAGCCGGTCAGACGCTGCTTGCGGGATCCGGTGGTGGTTGCGGTGGCGTCGTTATCCGTGGCGTAGGTGCTGGTCGTGGTGACGCGCCACCAGTGGGATGAGAGGTCCTCGTCATAGAGGGTCTTGGTCTCGTTGATGCGGTCTTCGGAGGCGAGGTCGAGGGTGTCGTCGCGGTTAACGTCGAGACCGGTGCGAGTGATGTTGCCGAGGGCGTCGTACTCGAAGAGGGTGGGAGCGCGGCCGGGCTCGGTGGTCTTGACGAGGCGCCCGAGGGTGTTGTAGACGCGTTCGCTGAGGGCGATGCCGCCGGTGAAGTCGGGTTGCTCGGCCTTGACAACACGGCCGAGGAAGTCGGTGGTGGCCTTCTTCCACGTGGGGGATGTGGCGCTGCCGGTCGATACCTTTGTCCACTCGCTGCCGTCGGGATTGACGCCCCAGTCGTGGTATTGGGCGACGACAGCAGTGCCGGTGGTGCTGGTTAGGTTCCCGCAAAGGCAGTTGGCCGTAACACGGGTGGCACCGCCAGGAAGGATCGTGGTGGTGGTGCGGCCGGAGTCAGTGTAGGCATAGGTGGTCACGAGGCCGTTGACGGCAGTGGTGGTCTTGGGGCGGCCGGCGAGGTCGTAGGTGGTGGAGGTGGTTTGAGAGAGCCCTCCGGCGGCGACTTCGGTGGAGAGGAGGCGGCCGATTTCGTCGTAGGTGTAAGTGGTGACGATGTCGGGGGCGCCGTCGTGACCGATCTTGTGGACGGTCTTGAGGCGGTGCTGGTCGTCATAGGTGTAAGTGTATTCGGTGCCGTCAGCGGTGGTTTCGGAGTCCTTGGCGCAGCAGCCCCAGACGGCTGAGGCATGGGTGCCGTCGGATTGGTAGAGGTCGGTAGGGCGGCCGTGCTCATCAAAGATGCGAACGGTCCAGATGGTGCGTTCGTAGGAGGCACCGTCGTAGACGTGGGTTTCTTCCAGAACAGTGTTGCCGAGTTCGTCGGTGACGGTGATGTCGCGGGTGGTTTTGAAGGCAATGCCGTCGGGCGAAGAGGCGGTACCGTGGGTCACGGTGTGGCGGAGGGCATTGCCCGGGCCCGGGGTAAAGGTGGAGAGGGCCGGATCGGGGTCGGCGCTATACGTGCCATAGGTGTAAGCGTGTGTGTCAAGGCGGTTGTCGGAATACTGAACTGTCTTGAGGCGGCCAGCCGCGGCGCCAGCATCTGCGCTGTAGTGAGTCCTAGTCGTACGGGGGTTGCCGGCGGCGGCGTAGGAGGCGTTCTGGGAAGCGGCGCGTTCGGTTATCTCGATGCTCTCGCCGGAGACAGTCTTGTAGGCGTACCAGGTACGGGACGCGACGACGCCCTGGATCTTGACAGTAGTAGTGCGGCGGCGGCGGTCGTTGCTGAGGAGCACGTCGGCGGGATCGACGGGCACGTAGTCGTGGTAGGTGGCGTGGCCAAGGGCGGCGGCACTGGCGATATCAAGGTCCTTGACACTGCTCCAGTCCAGATCCTTCCAGGGGCGGAGTTCCAGGACCAAGCGGCCGGCGTCGTCGTAGTCGTAACGCTCCCAGGAACCATCGCGATTGACCAGGTACTCGTCGCGCATGTACTTCCCGGCCTCGGCAGAGTCGGAATAGTAGCCGCGAAGGGTTGTGAGGGCGTCACCGTCGGGGTCAACGACGGTCTCGACAGGTCTGTTCTCGCCCCAAGGGAAGGCTTTCATTTTGGTGGCGATCTTTCGGACATGCTGGCCCAGGGCGTTCTTGACTTCGCGGACGTCCCAACGTTCAGAGGTGCTGCCGGTACCATATTGGGTGATGGTCTCGGTGCGGGCGCCATCAGCGGTGTTGAGCTCCCAGCGGCCGCTGGATTCGGTGTAGGTGTATTGGTAGACTTCGTCCTGGCTGTTGACGGTACGGGTGATGCGAAGGACGTCGATGTCGTTGGGATCGGCGGCGGGATTCTCGATGGTGTAGGTGACAAAGTCGGGACCGGTGGTGGTGTAGAGGCCGTCTACGTCCTTCGGGCCAACGTTAGCGTTGGTGTGGAAGCGTATCTGGTACTTGAACTCGGTAAGGGTAACGATGTCGGCGAGGCTGTGGGCGGTGCGGACCTGGCGGAGGAAGTCCTCGTCGTCACGGATTACCACGATACTGAGCCCCGCGGAAGCCATGTCCACGGTGCGGCCTTGGCCGGTGGTGTAGCTGATGGATTGTTCGGTGGCAGCTGAGTAACGGATGTAGGCACCGTTACCGTAAAGGCGATCGTAGTAGATGGGGGAGTCAGTGACGGGGGCGCCACCAGCGTCAGTCATGCGGAGGATGCTGGTCAGATCGGCTTCCGTACCGATGGGGGAGCCTGTGCTCTGGCCGTCCAGAAAGCTGTAAGTGATGGTGTAACCGTTGGAACGGAGGAGAGTGACTTCCCGGGCTACACCGGGATCAAGATCGGTCGTCCTGACGCTCTGAATGGTTGTGGCCAGGGTGTGGTCGTAGAGAAGACCTTGGGGCGTAGCGAGGGGCCCAGCGGGGCGCCTGGCGGTGATGCGTAGATAGCCGGTTCGGATGATGTCGTCTTCTGTCGAGGGAACACCGCAGGTGATCGAGAAGTCGACGGATTTCAGTCTTGGGTGTGGGGTGCCGTCGGTTTCTCGGGGAGTACTGAGGGGGCTGTCGATACCGCCCGAGCATGTGCCGGTGCCGCAGCCGCCGCGACGAACGCGGCTACGGCGACGGTCGCTGCGACGGTCACCGCCACCCTCGCCGCCATCGTCGCCACCATCGTCGCCACCAGGCGGCGGCGGGGGACATGGACAGCAAGGAGAAGGGGGAGGTTCACATGGGGGGGGAGGCGGGTCATCGTCAACGGGGGGATTCGTGCCTGCGCGCAGAATCGTGGCTGCTCCGAGGAGAACGGCAACACAGAGGCCAAACCGGAGGAGTTGTCTGAATCTTCTCATCT
>JANQGB010000038.1 GCA_028277545.1 Phycisphaerae bacterium
CGCCGGTGCCTCGAACATCCCGGAGCAGCAACGACGGGGCATGACGGTGTTCGGCCGCAGGATGGGCCGGCATACCGACCTGCTGGCGATGCAGCGGACCGCGGCCATTCAACAGGTGGTGCGGGAAGGCTGGGTCACGAGGCTGGCACCCGGCGGGGCGGCCAGGTACATACGTGAACACCCGCGGCTGCGCAGCGGCCGCAACAGCCGGGGACTCCTGAGCGGCACGAACGCCAGTCCACTGTTGTCCACCGATACCCTGGTGGCCACCACGGCGTTCACCGCGCCGGCCTACTACTCGGATCTCACCTCGTCGCTGGTTCGCGACCCGATGTTCGACCCCGACCAGCCCGGCTTGCCGCGCTTCACCACTAGAAAACCGTATGAGGCCGGCGGCGTCAGCCAGGCGGAGGTGATGCAAGCCCGGCAGGTGGTTCTCCGCGAGCAGATGATCGAAGAGGCCTGGGAGCGGTTCCGCGAGGAAGACTACCTTGAGGCCCGCTCGGCGTTTCGGCGGGCCCAGATTCTGGATTCGCGCCGACCCCGGGAAGAGTCGGCCGAGCCGCGGATCGGGATGTTCTACTGCGCGATCGCGCAGCGGCAGTACACCGTGGCAGTGCACCTTCTCGTAAAGCTCATCCAACTGGACATGCGGGAGTTTCCGGACTCGGCGGGACAGGGAGGGCCGGGCGGCCAGGTCTCCGAGTCCGAACTGGAGAAGGACATCTTCGGGCCGCACTTCGGACTCACGGCCCGTTACAGCTCCGTGTCTGCGATGACCGACGCAGTACGCGAGTTCGTGCAGTTTACGAACACGAAGATGCGCGAAGAGAAAGATAAACCGAGGAGCTCACCCACTGGCTATCTGGCGGCTGCCTCCCTGGCCATGTGGCACGCGGGCCTCCATTCAGAGGCTATGGAAGGTGCGCGCCTGTTGCAGAAACGGGACCCCGAAGGTGCGTATGGAACGTTCGGCGGGCTTCTTCTTAAAGCGGCCGGCGAGAATAAGGGCGGCAGCGAGGGCAGCAGCTAACCATGACGCCCTCCTTCCGGTTCTCTACTGCGGCGGTGCCTGGGGGCGGGGATGCCGGGCGGCGCCAACTTTGGCCGCGGGGCTTGCCGGCCCGGTGCCCAGCGGTCGGAAACGGCGTCGCCGGGGATCGAGCACGAGCGACGCATCATCCCCTTTGATCATCCGGTGCAGAACGTGAACGACACCCAAGGCAGTCCGGCTCAAGGCGCTGACAAGAAATTCCTGATGCGGCACCGCACGGTGATCTCGGTCAGCCTGCACGCCGGGATCTTCATGCTCAGCCTGCTCGCGGCGTTCGCCTTGGCGTACAACTTCCGCTGGGTCTTGGATCCGCGCGGCGCCAGGGTGTTGTGGTTGACGGATCTCTTCCTGCCGCTGCTGGCCTTGGCCGTTCCGATCAAGCTGGCGGTGTTTCACTTCACCGGCCAATATCGCGGCTCATGGCGTTACGTCGGCCTGCGTGACCTGTTCGGGGTGAGCAGGGCGTCCTTCATCAGCGCCTTCGTCTTTGTCGTGGCCTACTTCCTTATCGAGAACGTCTGGGCCAGGACGGACGCCGGTAGCAGCCTGTTCGACCGTTACGGTGTTTTTGCCCAGTCGATCTTCCTGCTTGACGTGCTGGGGACCATCGTACTGGTGTCCGCGGCCCGCGTCGCGGTGCGGTTCTACTACGAGGAGGTGCGGGCACCTAGTGCCGACAGCGCGGTGCGGGCGTTGATTGTCGGCGCCGGCGACTCCGGCGAGGCACTTCTGCGGGAGATCCTGCGGATGCCCTCGATTCGTTACCAGGTGCTGGGTCTGGTGGACGACGAGGCAACGCCGCAGCATCCTCGGATTCACGGCGTCGAAGTGCTGGGTCGTCTTAAGGACCTCAAGGACCTTTGCGAGCGGCACGACATCGACGAGGTGTTGATTGCCCTGCCCAGTGCCACGCCGCGGGAGATGCGGGAGGTGGTTGAATCCTGCCAGGGCACGAACGTGCAGTTCCGCACCGTCCCGCCGGCCATCGACCTGATCGAAGGGCGGGTACAGGTCTCGCAGATCCGCGCTGTGGACATCGAAGACCTCCTGGGGCGTGATCCGGTCCAGCTCGACACCGATGCCATAGGCCAGGTGCTCAAGGGCAAGCGGGTCGCGGTGACCGGTGCCGGCGGAAGCATCGGCTCCGAGATGTGCCGCCAGATCGCCCGCTTCGCTCCGGAAAGACTCATCCTGGTGGAGCAGGCCGAGAATCCGCTGTTCGACATCGACCGCGAGCTGCGCCGTGATTATCCCGGCCTGAATATCGTGCCGGTCGTCGCGGACATCTGTGACAAGGTGCGTCTTTGCGCAGTCATGAAGCGTGAGCGTCCTTCGGCTGTGTTTCATGCTGCCGCCCACAAGCACGTACCCATGATGGAGGTCAACCCCGGCGAAGCCCTGAAGAACAACGTCAACGGCAGCCGTACCGTGGCCGACGCCGCGGTGGAGGCAGGTGTTGACAAGATGGTGATGATCTCCACGGACAAGGCGGTCAATCCCACCAGCGTCATGGGCTGTAGCAAGCGGGTGGCGGAACTCTACGTGCAGCAGCTCAACGGCCGCAGCCAGACCCATTTCGTGACGGTCCGCTTCGGCAACGTCCTGGGCAGCAGCGGCAGCGTTATCCCCATCTTCAAGAAGCAGATCGCTGACGGAGGTCCGGTTACGGTCACTCATCCGGAGATGACCCGCTACTTCATGACCATCCCGGAGGCGGCCCAACTGGTCCTGCAGGCCGGCACCATGGGCCATGGTGGCGAAATCTACGTGCTGGACATGGGCGAGCCGGTGAAGATAGTCGACCTCGCCCGAGACATGGTTACGCTCAGTGGTTTGCGCGTGGACCAGGACATCGAGATTGTCTTTAGCGGTATCCGTCCCGGCGAGAAGCTCTTCGAGGAACTCTCCATCGCCGGAGAGGATGTCTCCCCCACCAAGCACCCCAAGATCGGCATCTGGAAGAACCGTCCGGAGGATTGGGACAAGCTGTGCAGCGGGATCGAGCGCCTGCTGGCCGAGGCGGACACGGGCAACGAAGAGGCGATTCGTGCCAGGCTGGGCGATCTGGTCCCAGAGTACCAGCCGGAACTCACCGAGCCTTCCCCTAGCGCGCAAGACCAGGGCACGACCGAACCGGTCCCGCCAGGCGTTGCCGACTTGACCGGGACCGGTGCCGATCCCGCCCTGGGAGTATGAGTGCCCGCGCCGACGGGCTGCAACGTAAGTGCTTCCCAGACCAATTCTAAACGCACCGGTCCACCCGGGACGTCAAACACCGTCGGGTAGTCCGCTGTGTGCGGCTGTGGTAACATGCTCCGGCTTACAGTCCGTTCGGTGGCAATGTGGGCTGGGTGTCCATCTGCGGCCCCGCCCACCGGCGTGAACCCAGTGCCACCGAGACGGCGTCCCCGTTACTTGGGAGCCGGTGCTGACCGAGCTGCTGATGACCGCCGGATCGTCTGGCGGTTCAGGGTCAGGCGCTGGCGTTGGGCGGATCGATGCAGGACGTCTCCGAATACACTCGCTTTTGCCCGGATCAGCCCAAGGTGCTGATTTCTGACGCAGTTTGCCAGGGCCGGCGTCATTCTCGATACCCACAATGCCCAGGTTGCAGGTTCAATGATGACGAACAGGGGCCGGCGTTGGAAGCCAGACAGCTTCGCCAGCAGACAGCCAGGAAGTTCAGCGCGATTGAGGAGGTCTTCACCGGGCATGAGGTCCGGGCCAGGTGTCCTGAGCCGCTGGACGAGGAGATCGCCTGGCGTATAGGGCACGCGACGGCCTCCTACTTTCGTGGCGCTCTGCGCGGTCTGGACCGCAGCAATCCGGTGGCCACCACCGTGGTCGTGGGGCGCGACGTGCGGCGCACTAGCCCCGGCCTGAGTGTGGCCTTCATCGAAGGAGCGCGGTCCACGGGCGCCAACGTCCTCGACCTCGGCATGGTCGATACCCCGCAGTTGTACTTTGCGATCAACCACCTGCACAGCGGTGGCGGGGTCCAGGTCACCGGCAGCGCCGCAGATGCCGAGTTCAACGGCTTCAAGTTCGCCGGTCAGGGCGGTCGTCCCGTCGGCGCCGACACCGGTCTGGCCGACATCGCCCGAATTGCCCGCAACATGGTCAAGCACGACACCGGCAAGGAGGGCGCCCTGCGGACTCTGGATCTCACGGACGAGTACCGCACGTTTGTCCGCGGACACCTGAGCACGCCGCGGCCCATGCGGGTAGTGGTCGATGCCTCCAACGGTACAGCGGGCAAGTGGGTGCCGGCGGTGCTGGGCGGTGTCGACCAGGTGGAGCTGGTCTGCCTGAACGCCGAGCACGACGGGGGCTTCGTTCATCCGCCTGATCCGCTGGTCGAGGAGAATCTGCGGCAGGTATGCGAGCAGGTAGTCTCCAGCGGTGCTGATTTCGGCGTCTGCTTCGACGGCGACGCCGATCAGGTTGTGATCATCGATGAGACCGGCAGCGCCGTGCGAAGTGACATTTTAACGGCACTTCTCGCCCGGCAGATGCTGGCCCGGGCTCCCGGCTCCACCGTGGTCTACGATCTGCGCAGCAGCCGCGTCGTGGCGGAAGAGGTCAAGGCTGCCGGTGGCGTCCCGCGGCGCGAGCGGGTCGGCGCGGCGTTCATCCGCAAGGCCCTGGCTGAATCAAAAGGCGTGTTCGCCGGTGAACTATCCGGCCACTATTATTATCAGGATAACGGCTACTGCGATTCGGGCCTGCTAACGCTGGTGCAGGTTATCAACCTGCTGACGCAGGAGGCCGGTCCGCTCAGTGGGCTGGTGCGACCGTTGATGCGCTACGCCCGTGCAGGGCGGTGCAGCTTCGATAACCCCGAGGGCGACGCTACGATCAGGCGGTTGGCCGACATCTACGACGACGCCCGGGTGGATTTTCTGGACGGTGTCACCGTGCAGTACGAGGACTGGTGGTTCAACGTCCGCAGGAGTGCGACCAAGCCTCAACTCCGACTGGAGCTCGAGGCGGCCGACCAGGAGCTGATGCAGCGGAAACTTCAAGAGGTCGCGGCTCACCTCGGCGAACCGGTGGAGAGCTGACGGCTGGTGACCTGGCGTGGGCGGTGTCGTTCTTCAGCCGGCGCAGAGGCGGAGTGGAGTCCGAGCGCCGCGCCAGACCAGAAGAG
>JANQGB010000059.1 GCA_028277545.1 Phycisphaerae bacterium
ACCCGTCCGGCCCCGGGATCATACAGGCACGCGGATGGAACCAGGTGTTCTCCAGACTCTTGCGCCCTGCCCACACAACTGACGTCTCAATCCGCGCAATCATGGGATCCCCTCCCGCGTTCGTTTCCTGCTTGGTCTGCTGCGCCCGAAGCCATGAGGGGAGCGCTCCAGACAGAAGCATGGCAGCTGCAACACAATACGCCCGGGGCCTCAGGGGCGTCCCAAGCCTCACCGACGTCGCTTTCGCCATCGTTCGCACCTCCCTGCTGCAATTGTCTGACAAAATATATCCGTTGCGGCGAAGGATGCGAGTAGGGGTGATGTGGTTTATCAGGGAGGCAGCATCTGCGTGTAATCCGTCGCCCCACCCTTGCTTCTCGCGTGCCTTTACCTTACCTTAGAGTAAGGATGATAAGAATACAAAAGGAGACGGTAGTGATGGCTGTGGCAACGCTTACCAGCAAGGGGCAGCTCACCGTGCCGAAGTCGGTGCGTGAGTCGCTGCACCTGCACGCAGGGGACAAGGTTGAGATCGTCGCCAAAGACGGCGAGGCCGTTATGCGGCCGATTACGGCTTCAGTGGATGAGGTGGTCGGACTTCTGAGCACGTACGGCAGACATCCACGAACAGTGGAGGAAATGGACGCCGGGATTGCGGACGCCGTCCGGAGGCGTCAACAGTGAAGGCCATCGATACGAATGTAGTGGTTCGCCTTCTGGTCGCGGATGATCCGATCCAGACGGAATTGGCGAAAGAGGAACTCAAGGTAGCGGCCCGCAATCGTGAGCCGCTGCTCGTGCCCACACTTGTCGTGCTCGAAACCATCTGGGTTCTGGAGTCCGTCTACGCCGTCAAACGCGACGACATCCTGGCCGCGTTGCAGCGTCTCCTTCTCGTGCCGGCTCTTGAGTTCCAGTCCCTTCCAGCCATCCAGCGCTTCCTGGCTTGCGCCCGGGAATCGCGCCTGGGATTGGCAGATGTGCTCATCGGACAGACAGCTCTGGCAGCTGGCTGCGAATCGGTATTGACATTCGACCGCAAGGCAGCTCGGACCGCGGCCTTCGAGCTTCTCGGGTAGTCGCCAGCTCGGCGCTCCCAGGGCGGGAAGAGGTCACTCGAGGACGGCTTCGATGCCGCAGAGGATGGGTTTGCCGGTGGTGGGGAGGAGTTCGACGGTGAGGGTATCGGCCGCCTGGATTCCGCGGAACGTCTTCACCAGGCTCGTGCGACGACCGGCCTCCTGAGCAATGTCGAGCTTCTCGATCACCGTCTTGCCTTGCAGGGCGACGCCAAAGACGCGGGTGCCAGGTTCGAGAGCGTCGTGTTCAGCGAAACAAAGGCGGACGGTGTAGGTGGCGGCGGCGCCGCCGGGCTTCTGGAGCGTGACGGTGAGCTTGGTGAGGCCCTCGGCGCCGGATGCTGCGACGAAGGGGAGCTCGCCGCCCTTCATCCGGGCGGAGTGATGGTAGAACCAGCGCGGTTCGGCCGGTGACACCGCGGTCGGCACATCAGGCGATGAGCCGCCGACACTCGGGTAGTCGAGCCACAGCGTGCCGTTCTTCCCTCGGCGGTCACCGGGGGCTCCGAGATTGATCCCCAGGCGTTTCACGCGGGCACCGTCCCAGGAATACGTGCTGGATGACCACGCCTCGACGTCTGGCATGTGGGTCAGGGCGAGGGCGGTGAAGACGGGGTAGTTGCAGGTGCAACCGCTGGCGTAATTGGGGGCGTTCAGGATGCCCCCCGCGGGGATGAGGCTGTTCTTGCAGCCGTTGCGGAACCCGGCCAGATTGACGGTTCCGGCGTCGCTCTCCGCATCGTAGTAGCCGGCGGTGCTGGAGCGGAAGAAGACCAAGTTCTCGCTGCACAGGTTCTTGGTGCAGCCGCCGCGCCTGCGGAAACCCCATGGCGCATCGGTGTCGGTCAGGGCGCTGGAACGCGTCTTCTTCTTGCCCGTGTGGAGGT
>JANQGB010000334.1 GCA_028277545.1 Phycisphaerae bacterium
TGCACCGGGCGAGAGGCCTGTAAGGACGCCAATTGCCAACAGGGCGAGGCTCCGTGCGCTGGGGGGGGCTGTGACGAGGACCACGACCGGTGCGGCTGCACGTCGGATGCCGAGTGTGACGATGGTATCTTCTGCAACGGCCCAGAGCAGTGTGACGCCTCGTGGTGCGTGGCCGGGTCTCTGCCCTGTAGCGGAATGCTCTGCGATGAGGCGACCGATGCATGCGTGGCTTGCGCCACAGACAGCCACTGCAACGACGGGCAGTTCTGCAACGGACTGGAAGTATGTGTGGACGGAGCCTGTCAGGCCGGCGCCAGCCCGTGTGACGAGGGGGAGTGCTGCAAGGAGGCCACCGATGTTTGCAGGCCGTGCCCGTGTACCTCCGACGCCGACTGCGACGATGGCGACGACTGTACGCTGGACACATGCGACCTCACAACCAGCAAGTGCAACTGGGTCGTGGCCGACACCGACGACGACGGAATCAGCGATTGTGTAGACCGCTGCCTGGATACCCCCGCTGGGGCAGAGGTGGATGACGAGGGCTGTTCCTGCCACGCCTGGGACTGGGACGGAGACGGGGTCAGCTACTGCTACGACCTCTGTGATCGCACGCCCATTCAGGAGCAGGCAGACGCCAACGGCTGTTCGTGCAGCCAACTCGACGACGACCATGACGGAGTAACGAACTGTCACGACGAATGTCGCACCACTCCCGCGGGCGAGCCGGTTGACGAACGGGGTTGTCCACCCTCCGCGCCGCCGGCCGAGCCGGAGGCGCGACAGGTGG
Organism: Phycisphaerae bacterium; assembly: GCA_028277545.1. GTDB lineage: Bacteria > Planctomycetota > Phycisphaerae > UBA1845 > UBA1845 > JANQGB01. Next base: position 791 of record JANQGB010000334.1, read on the forward strand.
TTGAGGAAGTGCTCACCTCCGGGGGTGGGGGACCCGCCCGGTGCGGTGCATGCGGTTCAGTGGGGATGGGCACGATTGTTATGCTGGCGACTGGCATGAGAGTGCTGCGCGGAGCGCAACGCCGCAGTCGATAACACCAGCCGACTCCCTCCTTCAAGAGCTCACAGCCCCGGCGGGCACCAACACAAAGCAACTGCTCAGGGTGGATTCGACGGCCCGGTCAGAGATCGTACGATCGCACGTACTACCGCTTGGTGGACGGCGCTACGGGTAGTAAGGACCTGGTGAGCCGCGTCAAGGTGTCGGGTATGCCCGCCGTCGCGGGCATCCACGCATCGGCCTCACTATCGGTCGAATATGAACGCCTCGGACTTCGGCAGGTTCCAGATGCTCTTTGCACCGCACGGTTGGCGCTTTCCCGCGCCCCCGGACGTTCTTGACGGTCAGAGCATGCCAGCGGCGATTCATCTGCACTCACAGGCCTCGGATTAAGGAGCGCTGTGCCATGACGGAGCCTCTCGCTGGAACTCCGCCCTATTTCCCTGTCCGGAGCAGTTCTCTTCGTGCGCTGGTGACACTATGGGGCCCGCATCGGATGGTTATACGGGTGAGTCGCGGCGTTACGACCGTTTGTTGAGACTCGTCCCGAGAGGCACTTCGCCACGCCTCCATGGAAAGCGCCGCCCGAGAGGCAGCGTTTCCCATGAAGATGGTTAGCAAGAGAAAGGCGAGCAGGCGATCGCCGAAGCAGTCAAATCCCTAGCCACGCGGCCTCGGTCAACTGTCAGGAGGCGCCTGAAACCCGGCCAGGCGTGAGCGCCGTCAAACCCAGCCAGTCCTGTTGATCTTTCTATACGTCATCTCACCTGTGCCTGACAA